>NZ_JAANBJ010000014.1:0-51008 GCF_011394325.1 Staphylococcus sp. 11007852
ACCGTCTTTCACTGTTGAACCATGCGGTTCAACATGTTATCCGGCATTAGCCCCGGTTTCCCGGAGTTATTCCAGTCTTATAGGTAGGTTACCCACGTGTTACTCACCCGTCCGCCGCTAACGTCAAAGGAGCAAGCTCCTCATCTGTTCGCTCGACTTGCATGTATTAGGCACGCCGCCAGCGTTCATCCTGAGCCAGGATCAAACTCTCCATAAAAGAAGTAAGCTTGATATAGCTCGTTGATTGGTTAAGCCAATCACTCTTGAAAGTACGTTACGTACTCAAATTATTGGAATTAACGTTGACATATTGTCATTCAGTTTTCAATGTTCATGCGTCGTTTTCTTTCGACTCGACAAGAATTAATTATACACACTTTCGATTCTCAAGTCAACAACTTTTTGAAATTATTTTTTCGTTGTGTTTCGCAATCACTTTTGTGCCGCTCAACAAGATATAACTATACAGGCATTTATCATTATGCACAACGCCAAAAATTACACTCTATACAGCTTTTTGAAAACAAAACGCCTGTTTTACAACATTTAATCAAGAAAATACCTGATATCTTCGCTTTAAGCTTGGAAGATATCAGGTATTTGTATCAAGGTGGAAGTCTTTCTACATTTCAGTCCTACCAGAGATGGCTTTCGATAATGTGACTTCATCCGCATATTCTAAGTCGCCACCTACAGAAAGACCTTGTGCCAATCGTGTGACACGAATGCCTAAAGGTTTTACCAACCTAGAAATATACATCGATGTAGATTCACCTTCTAAGTTTGGATTCATCGCTAAAATCAATTCTTCTACTTCTTCGTCTTTTAAGCGATCAATGAGCGCTGGGATGTTAATATCTTCTGGCCCAATACCATCCATCGGCGAAATGGTACCATGTAATACGTGATACAACCCTTTGTATTCCTTCATTTTTTCCATTGCGATGACATCTTTATCATCTTCTACCACACATATAATAGAACGGTCTCGTTGTTTGTCTTCACAAATATAGCACGGGTCTTGTTCTGTGATATGTCCACATGTACTACAATAAGTCAGTTCACGTTTAACATCCACAAGTGCTTTGGCAAATTGTACGACGTCATCTTCTTTCATATCTAATACATGAAAAGCCAGACGTTGCGCCGTTTTCGGGCCAATGCCTGGCAATTTCATGAAACTGTCAATCAGTTTAGAAATAGGTGCTGGATAATGCATCTTACATCATTCCAGGAATGTTAAGACCTTTAGTATGCTTGCCTAAACGTTCTGCAGTTAAATCATCCGCTTTAGACATCGCTTCATTTGTAGCAGCTAGCACTAAGTCTTGTAACATTTCTACATCTTCAGGATCTACAACTTCTTCGTTGATTTGTACATCTACAACTTCTTTATGACCAGATACGATGACTTTCACCATACCGCCGCCAGCAGTACCTTCTACTTTTTCTTCTTTTAATTTTTCTTGTTCATCTGCCATTTTCTTTTGCATTTTTTGCATTTGCTTCATCATTTGTTGCATATTTCCGCCACCGCGCATATTCATCTTCCTCCTAAAAATAATTCTTCATTCATATAATAGAGGGGCGTTACCCCTTTAGATTCGTTTACAATTATACATACCTTTCAGACGATTGTCATGTTTCGTCTTCGATAACATGTACAGTATCTTCTCCAAACAAGTCTTTCGCTTTTTGAACGACGTTATCTTGTTGTTGAGATGTTGTTTGTTGTGTTTTGCCATGTTTACGCTGGTCTATATAGTCACTTCGCACTTGCATCCATTTATCTGCTGGAACACCCACAACTTCGACTGATTTATTAATAATGTCACGAACGACATTTTCAATACTTTCTTTCTTTTCATTATCTCTTTTTAAAATTTCACAATGAATTTCATCTTCAAATTTCACAAGTACTTTATCTTCACTTGCCGCTACAGGTTCTGAATTTTGTAATAAACTCACCAATGCTTTTTGGTCTCGATCTTTTGCATACTGAATAACATCGGCCCATCGCTCTTTAATACGGGCAATATCTTCCTTATTCGCTTTATCCAATACTTTTGCAATTTGTTCCACAGAATACGTAGAACCCCCACCACGACGTTTCGTTTGTTTAGGCTTAGGTGGTGCACTTTGACCTGTAATCCCTTGAGATTTCAATGTCCGTAATTCAGATTCTAATGCTTCCATACGTCTGACCATCGCATCATTACTTTCTGAAGGTGCATGATTGACGACAACGTCACCCGTTTGTGCCACTTCTTTGATCATTTCAGATAACTTTACAAGCAATACTTCAAAATGCACATTTTGATTGACGCTGAAACGTATCGATACGAGCGTATCATTAATAATATCAATCATTTTATATAAAATTTCTAAGTCGTATTGAACGAGCGCATCAAACGTTGGCGTTTCACCTGTCGTTTTAATCATAATCGTATCGCGCACGAAGTAAATCATATCGTTAATGAGGCGATTGACTTCTTTACCTTCACTGACAAAACTGTGATACCGTTCAAATGCAGCATGGACATCACCTTGTACCACATCTTGAAATAGTGCGTTTAAGTCTGATTCATCTAAACTTCCCGTCACATCTAATGCGTCTTTAAGTGTTAAACGGTCATCACCAAAAGCAATAGCTTGGTCCATAATACTTAACGCATCACGCATGCCCCCTTCTGATACTTTCGCAATAAACGCTAATGCGTCTTGATCATAAGCAATGCTTTGTGATTCGGCAACATATTGCAAGCGTTCGACAATGCTGTCAGTATTAATAGCTTTAAAATCAAAGCGTTGTGCACGCGAAATGATTGTAGGGGGTATTTTGTGAGGTTCAGTCGTTGCCAAAATAAAAATGGCGTGTGCTGGTGGTTCTTCTAACGTTTTTAATAGCGCGTTAAATGCGCCTGTTGTCAGCATATGAACCTCGTCGATAATGTACACTTTATACTTAGACTGACTTGGTGCGTATTTAACTTTATCACGGATGTTACGAATCTCATCGACACCGTTATTACTCGCTGCATCGATTTCTATAACGTCTGAATTCGTCCCTTGTGTAATACTTACACAGCTCGCGCATTCATTACACGGTTCACCGTCTGAACGCGTCTCACAATTCATCGCTTTTGCGAATATTTTAGCGATACTCGTCTTACCAGTGCCCCTAGGCCCGCTAAAAATATACGCATGTGATTGCTTCTCTTTAGCGATGGCATTTTTCAATGTTTTTGTGACATGCGTTTGACCGACAACATCTTCAAAACTTTGTGGTCTAAACATTCGGTACAATGCTTGATAATTCACTATGGCACCTCCGTTTTTACAATAGTCTCATTATAGCATGTCTACTTTAAATTGTATGTGTAAACTCAATCAAAATCGGATGAAACATACGCAATTTCTCCATGGGGTGGACTTTCAAGCGTATCCCATAAAAATTTTACGAATGTTTGCGTTTGTAACGCATGATTTGCATGTTTAATGCCGTGTTGGGAGGCCAGTTCATATCCTAACGGCTCAAAATATGCTTGTTGACCGACGACAATCATCGTTGTATATTCTAGCGCTTGTGCACGTTCCTCTAATGCACGAACGAGCGCTTTCCCTAATCCCATCTGTCGATATGAAGTTTTTACAGATAGAAAAGCTAACATTAACGCATGATACGCCTCTTGTTCGCTTTTAATGTGTATCGGTGTACATAAGGCATGACCGATAATATCACCCGCTTCATCCTTCGCGATTACTTCAAGTTCATAATGATACTCAGGGGCCAATCGTAATTGTTGTATACGTTCATAAGCGTTAGCGTCCACGTCTTGATACGCGTCTTGAATCATTTCTAGCGAAGGTTCATAGTCATTTTCTGTTAATGCACTTATATATACAGACATTTCATCGCTCCTTTCTTTACATACAATAATTACGCACATTATATCAAAATTACGAATGCCATACGTTGATAAACTGTGAAAACGACAAGATAAAAAAAGAACTCCTCATATCGAGAAGCTCTTGTAATCTATAAATGTTTTTGATTTGCATATAAAAAACCGTGCACCTTCGCGTTGTATATGCATCATAAACGTTACCAAAGTCGATAGCTAAATCTCGGCTACCCCACGGCACATATGAGAATCCACTTAATGCTGCTTCCGTCAGGACCTGACATGGTTCATGGGTTCATATTGCATGGGACCGAAATCTTCAAACACCTCGTGCTTTGGGCAGACTTCACAAATACACATCCGCAACAAAGGAATTCAGCCTCGCATAAAGCGGTTTTCGAGAATAGGGAACCGCTACCTCCCCGCTTAGCACGGTAAAATTAATATTACTATATCCTATTACGCAAATGCAAGCCCTAACTTACATTAACTTTGACAAACCATTGAACAGAACACCTATCCACTTACCCTATATTTTATGACGGCGTGAAAAATCCATAAATTTAAACTCTGTCGCGATATGTTTCGAGATATTATACTGGAACTTCGTCGTATCTTTGAGGTGTACAATACCACGTACTGTCGCTGTATATTCTGGTGTCATCGCCCCAAATGCTTCACGCTCTATTTGTCCAAATGGTTCAAACGTAATGGATTTACTGGAAAAACTAATTTCAAATCCTTTCACATTCTCAATATAATCATAGAGAGATTCTTGGACGATGACTTCTGTTAAATCAGGAAACATGTCGGCACGCACATAGTCTTCATCGATAATTTTAGTGACGCCTTCAACTTGACGATAACGTATAAAATGCCATAATGGCGTGTCCATTGAAATTTTCAATGCTTGTTTGACATGTGGCACGTCTTTTGCAACGATGCGCTCGAACGTATGGACAACGGTTTGATGTTGTAAATTCATATATTTTTTAACTTCTTTAAAGCTCATTAAATCCGCAAACGGAAACTCTGTCACACCTTGATAAATGACGACAGATCCTTTTCCTCGAATCTTTTGAATCATGCCTTCAGATACGAGCATATTCAAACTTTTACGCACTGTTTCACGTGACACGTTGTAATTTTCTACCAACTGATGTTCAGACGGCAATCGTTCACCATAACGGTAATCGCCCTCTAATATTGCGCGTCGCATATTTTCGTAAATCAGTTTGAATTTATTTTGTTTCATCGTCGTCCTCGCCTCTTATTCATTTTCTTTTGCGATTACAATCGCACTATAGCCACCAATGTCATTTTTATTTATCGTACCATTTTGTATCACAATATGACCATCTAAATTTATATCATCAGGTAGTGTCACTGTATCACCTGTTATATTGGCGACAATGAGCCATACATCACCTTTATAATGACGTTCGTAAATAAATAGCGCCGGATGCGACATGTGTTTTGGTACGATATTGCCATATGTGATAATGTCATGATCATGTCGTAAACGAATAAGGTCTCGGTACGTATAAAAGAGGGAATTTTCATCCGCTAAAGCCACTTCAACATTAATTGTCCGGTAATTATGTGCCACTTCTATCCATGGCGTGCCCGATGTAAATCCTGCATGAGCTGAAGCATCCCATTGCATAGGCGTTCTCGAATTATCCCGTGATTTCTGACCTAAAATTGTCAAAATGTCAGATTCTGCCATTCCCTTATCTTTCATCATTTGATATGCATTTAAAGACTCCACATCGCGGTATTGTTTGATTGATGTAAAGTGTGGGTTGGTCATACCGATTTCTTCCCCTTGATAAATATAAGGTGTTCCTTGCAGCATATGCAGTACTATCGCAAGCGTTTTGGCACTCTTTTGTCGTAGCACCTCGTCCGCATCGCTACCAAAACGTGAGACAACGCGAGGTTGATCATGATTACACCAAAATATCGCATTCCAACCGCCACCATCATATATGCCACGTTGCCAATCCATTAAGATGGACTTTAATTGGTATAAATCAAATGATTGATCCGTCCATTTTTCACCATTTTTGTAATCGACTTTTAAATGATGAAAGTTAAACACGCTGCTTAGTTCTTGACGATCTTCACGTGTGTATTGAATACAATGATCTAACGTGGTTGATGACATTTCCCCCACTGTCATTAATCCTTTATCTCCAAAAGTATTGCGATTTAATTCATGTAAATAATCATGCACCCGTGGTCCATCAGTATAAAATTCTTTTCCAATTGCTTCAGAATCTTTAAATTCACCTTTAGAAATTAAGTTGATAACGTCAAAACGAAAACCATCCACACCTAAATCAATCCAATGATTTACGATATCAAACACTTCTTGTCGCACTTTAGGATTATCCCAATTTAAATCCGCTTGTGTAACATCAAATAAATGTAAGTAATATTCATCAGACGTCGTATCATACGCCCAAGCATTACCGCCAAACTTAGATTCCCAATTGGTAGGAGGTCCATCATCTGAAGGTTTGAAAAAATAATAATCACGATAAGGATTCGTTTTAGACTTCAATGCTTCTTGAAACCATCGATGTTCCGTTGACGTATGATTGACAACAATATCCAACATAATTTTAATATTTCGATCATGCGCTTCTTTTATGAGCGTTTTTAAATCTGCTTCATTACCAAAATGCTTATTAATTTGATAATAATCTCGAATATCATAGCCGTTATCATTCATCGGCGAATCATATATCGGCGTGAGCCATATATAATCCACACCCAAAAACGCGAGATAATCTAACTTTTCAATAATACCTTGTAAATCCCCTTCACCATTGCCAGTTGTATCATTAAAAGATTTTACATAAATTTGATACACAACCGATTTCTTCCAATCTCGTTGTACCAATGTGATCCCACCTTAAACTTAAAGATTTTCATCTACCATTTTTTTCGTTTTCTCACGACTAAATCGAGATAAAACGATTGTTAATACACAAGGAACAATCATTGAAACGACTGTAGCTATCACGTATACTCCCCAAAACTGTTGTTTAATGGATAAAATGGCAGGAACACCGCCAACACCAACACTTCCAATGACACCTGATGCCCCAATGAAAGCACCAACGCACATAGATGTTAAAATCGCCGCAATGAATGGATATTTTAATGGTAAGTTCACACCAAACATTGCTGGCTCTGTCACACCTAAGAACCCTGAAATCCCTGATGTTGCTGCCAAACTTTGTTCTTTTTCAAGCTTACGTTTCTTATAGACATACCATGCGCCAAATGCCGCAGATCCTTGTGCAATATTGGACATAGCCACAATAGGCCATAAATATGTTCCACCTATGCTACTTCCCATCAGTTGAAAGTCCACTGCTAAAAACATATGATGTAATCCTGTAATGACTAATGGTGCATATAATAAGCCATAAATTGCACCACCAAGCCATCCTGCATTTTGGAATAAAAATGTCACTGCGCCAGTTAAGCCTTTACCTAACACTAACGCGACTGGACCAATGATTAAAAAGGCTAAAAATCCTGTTACGAGTAACGCTATAGGTCCAACTACTAACAATTTAATCGAATCATGCACCACTTTATTCAGTGCTTTTTCAATTTTAGCTAACACATAGGAAGCAAGTAATACTGGTAATACTTGACCTTGATAATTAAGTTGTTCAATTTTCAAACCAAAAATGTGCCATGTAGGAATTTTATCGACTTTTCCGATATCATATTGAGATACTAATTGTGGGTGCATCAATACGAGCCCCAGTACAAGCCCGAGCACTGGATTCCCACCGAATACGCGCATCGCACTCCAACCGACAAGTGCCGGCAAGAAAATAAATGCAGTTGTCGCAATGACATTAATGATATTCGCAAAATCAGCAATTTGCGGTACACGTTCGACGATAGACGGCGATTTATTAATCAATGGCATCGTCAAAACGTTGTTAATCCCTAACAGTAAACCTGCTGTTACAATCGCAGGCAAAATCGGTATAAAAATATCCCCTAACAATTTGATTAAGCGCTGGATTGGATTCCCCTTTTTCGCAGCCATCGCTTTAGCTTCATCTTTCGACGCTTCTGTAGTTCCTGTTTCATTAACTAACACTTTGTATGCTTCATCTACAGTGCCTGGACCAATAACGATTTGGTATTGATTATCTGCCTTAAATTGACCTTTCACAAGCGGATTTGCAGCTAATTTGTCTTTGTTCACTTTACTATCATCTTCTAATACTAAGCGTAAGCGTGTCACACAATGTGTAGCGGTTTGTAAATTGGCTTTACCACCAATGGCATCGATAATGTCACGCACATCTGATACTTTTACAGCCATCCCATACACTCCCTTTTTTTGACTTGTCTATACAAATTATATGTTGTATAGACAAGTTTTGTAAAGGCTTTCATAAATCTTTATGCAAATGTCCATAAAATAAATAACGCCCCTCATACTTAGCGCATCAATTAGGCATAATGAACGACGTCATTTTTGATTAAACTACTTTTTTATACTTTGTTCATTTAAACACTTTTGTTTTAACTCATAGCGACGTCACCTTTTTAACATTTAGTTAGTTTTAAAGGCGTCTTCAATCACACATTTTTCAACAACGTAAAAAAGCCAAATGTTCAAATCGCGTTAAACATTTGGCTTTTATATCTATTAGTCTTGGATTTTACTTATAATGGCGGAGGAAGAGGGATTCGAACCCCCGCGAGCCGTTAAGCCCCTGTCGGTTTTCAAGACCGATCCCTTCAGCCGGACTTGGGTATTCCTCCGTGTTACGAGCACATAAAATATAATATTATAGCCCGCACACAATGTCAACAAAAATTTTACAAAAATTAAACAAAAGTTTTGCGCTTTAGATGTTCATGGACAGAAACAGCGACTTCACGCCCTTCTTTAATTGCCCAAACGACTAAACTTTGCCCACGACGTGCATCACCAGCCGCGAAATATTTAGCTTGATTCGTTTTATAATCTTGCGTATTCGCAACAATCTTTTGACGATTCACTTTAAGGTCAAGCGCTTGTGTAATTTGAGACGTTACCCCTTCAAAACCAATCGCCAATAACACAAGGTCAGCTGGGATTAAAATTTCACGATCATCTCCCACAAGCGAGCCATCTGCTTGATCTCGTTGTACTTGCGCATAAATACCACGTACATGGAACATATCATCAATGTCAAAACGCATGGTTTGAATCCCGTACGCGCGTGGTTCCACACCAAATTTCGCTTCATATTCTTGGTGCGCATAATCTTTTTTCAAAACAGGTTCAGGAAATGGCCAACTATAGTTCATTTCAAAACGCTCAGGCTTTTTGGCTTTACGATTAAATTGAACGACAGATTTACACCCATCACGCAACGCTGTGGCAACACAGTCCGCACCGGTATCGCCATCACCAATAACGACCACATTTTTCCCTTTAGCAGAAATGGTTTGTTGTGACGTTTCCCCAAGTAACAATTGGGTCTGTTCAGTTAAATAATCCATCGCAAAATGAATCCCTAACCCCATACGCCCTTCTAAAGGTAAGTCTCTTGGTTTTTCAGCACCTGTACATACAACAATGGCATCATACGTACGATCTAATTCCTCTTTTGTCATATCCTTACCAATTTCTACATTACAATAAAAATGAATGCCCGCTTCTTTCATCAAATCAATACGTCGGAACACCACACTTTTATCTAATTTCATATTCGGTATCCCATATGTTAATAATCCACCTGGTTGTGCTTGTTTTTCAAAGATATCTACCGAATATCCTAACGCATTTAATTCTTCAGCCGCTGCCAATCCAGCAGGACCACTCCCAATAATGGCAACTTTTTGGTCAATACGTGCGTGAGGCATGCGTGGTTTAACCCAATCATTTTCAAAAGCTTCGTCTATAATGGTACGTTCGATCCCCTTTATGGCCACAGCATCTCGATTGATTTTCATCACACATGAGGCTTCACAAGGTGCAGGACATACATAGCCAGTAAAATCTGGAAAGTTGTTTGTTTCTGATAAGCGCTCATACGCCGTTTTGAAATCACCGCGATATACTAAATCATTCCATTCAGGTATATAATTGCCTAGCGGACAACCGAGCGTTTCGCGTTCAATTTGAACACCAGTTTGACAGAACGGTGTGCCACAGTCCATACATCGTGCCCCTTGTTGTTGTGCATCCCCATTTGTGAATCGAGACTGATACGGTTCAAAATTCGCAATTCGGTCCGTCAAAGGCAACTCATCAAGCTTTCGTTTTGGATATTTCATAAATCCTTTAAATTCACCCATTATTAGACCTCCTTTAGTAAACCGAAATCGACGTATCTAAACTTGATACAGCGAGATCAGATTGATCATTAAACGCCGACAACAAGGCTTCTTGACGGCCTTGATTTTGTTCATAATGATAAATCTTTTGCATCATACGTTTATAATCTTTCGGAATCACTTTAATACAATTTGCGAGCTGTGCCTCAAAATTTTCTAAAATACGTTGCGCTTTTGTACTTTGCGTATACGTTACATGATTGGCTAACATTTGCTTCAACATTTCGGCTTCTTTAGCATCCGTTACAGCATCAAAATCTAATGTATTTAACGCATGTGCCGCTTTAAACGCCCCGACATCTGAAGGGAAAATGTAGCTCACACCACCGCTCATCCCTTGACCGAAGTTTTTACCGACGTCTCCTAATATCACAACACGTCCACCAGTCATATATTCTAATCCGTGATCTCCAACACCTTCGACCACAACATTCACGCCACTATTACGGATACAAAAACGTTCACCTGCACGGCCGTTAATATATGCACTTCCGCTCGTTGCGCCATAAAAACATACGTTACCAACGATAATGTCACGTTCGCGTGCTTCATTAGGCGCATTCACGACGATTTGTCCACCAGATAGACCTTTACCGACATAATCGTTTGCATCTCCGGTGTGATGTAACGCAAGCCCTTGCGGAATCCATGCACCTAAGCTTTGCCCCGCATGACCTGTTGTATACACGTTTATCGTATTAGGTTCAAGCCCTTTTAAACCGTGTTGTTGTGTGATCTCACTCCCTGTAATGACACCGACATTACGTTGTTCATTACCTATTGTGAACGTACCGCTAAAAGGTACACCACGCTCAATGGCTTGACGCGTTGCAGGTAAAAGTTCAGTAAGATCAAATCCATGCTCTAGACCGTGTTGTTGCTCGATAGACTTCGTACGCTCCCCTTCATTTTGATGTAGTAATGCATTTAAATTCAGTTCACGCGCTTTTGAATGCTTACGCGCTTTATAAGAAGGTATTAATAAATCCGTTCGACCCACGAGTTCATCTACTGAACGTAAACCGAGTTCCGCTAAAATTTCACGTAATTCTTGCGCCACAAAGTGCATGTAATGAACCACATGATCTGCTTTGCCTGTAAACAGTGCGCGTAAATCTCCATTTTGTGTTGCGATACCGACAGGACACGTATCTTTATGACATACACGCATCATAATACAACCTAGTACTACGAGTGGTGCTGTCGCAAAACCGAACTCTTCTGCACCTAAAGCAGCAGCATAGGCTACATCACGGCCTGTGAGTAACTTACCATCTGTCTCAAGGCGTACGCGTGAACGCAATCCATTGAGCATCAGTGTTTGATGCGTTTCTGCCAATCCTAATTCCCATGGTAATCCAGCATGTTGAATACTCGTTTTAGGGGAAGCTCCTGTACCTCCATCGTATCCAGAAATCACTATTTTATCTGCAAAAGCTTTCGCCACACCTGCGGCAATCGTACCTACCCCTGATTTTGATACGAGTTTTACCGTAATGTCGGCTTGGCGATTCACATTTTTTAAATCATGAATCAACTGAGCTAAGTCTTCAATAGAATAAATATCATGATGTGGTGGGGGTGAAATTAAACCAATACCTGGTGTTGATCCCCTTACTTCAGCAATCCAAGGATATACTTTTGTCCCCGGAAGTTGTCCCCCTTCGCCTGGTTTAGCGCCTTGTGCAACTTTAATTTGAATTTCTTTAGCATGTTGTAAATAATGACTGGTCACACCAAAGCGACCTGATGCCACTTGTTTAATCGCACTTTTATAGTCCGCCCCATCTTCGGACACCGTATAACGTTCAAGTGCTTCGCCACCTTCTCCACTGTTACTTTTCCCACCAAGACGGTTCATCGCTTCTGCTAAAGTTTGATGTGCCTCTTGAGAAATCGAACCATAACTCATCGCCCCTGTTTTAAAACGTTTAACAATGGCTTCCACAGACTCAACTTTATCTATATGAATACTTGATTGCGTTTTGAAATCAAACAAGTCTCGCAAATGACTTGCCGTATGATGATTCGCAACTTCTGAAAACTGCTTAAACTTTTCATAGTCATTGTCGCGACACGCATGTTGTAATAACTGGATGGTCATTGGATTAAATGTGTGATATTGCCCTTGTTGGCGCCATTGGAATGTACTACCCGGTTGTAAATAAGGCTGGTCAATGGTTTGACGGCGTTTATTTTCAACATCCAAGGTCGCTAATGAAATGCCCGACAGTTTGGACGGTGTTCCTGGGAAATAATGTTCAATTACATCATCTCCTAAACCAACCGCTTCAAAAATTTGTGCCCCATGATAACTTTGTACCGTGGAGATCCCCATTTTCGCCATCACTTTTATAAGTCCTTCTGAAAAAATCGTATTCAGTTGCGCTACATTAGACGCAACGTCCCCATGTATCCGGTTGTTTTCAGTTAAATCGGCAACGGTTTTTTGCGCTAAATACGGTACGACTGCATTGGCTCCGTAGCCTACAAGACAAGCTAAATGGTGAACTTCACGCATTTCCCCAGACATCGCAACGATACTGGTTTGCATACGAAGGTCATGGCGGATAAGTAATTGATGAATATGACTGACCGCAAGTAACATTGGCATCGCAAATCGCGTTGCCTCGCTCACAGATTTGTCTTCTAAAACGACGACTTCTACCCCTTGTTGTACTGCTTCAATCACAGCTTTCCCCAAATTGTTTAACGCCTCTTTTAAGTTTTCTGTGTATCCCGTTGAAAAATAAGCCGTTTTTAACGCATGTGATGCAATATGTTGCAATTGATGTTCTGTTAACACAGGGTGTTTTAATTGCACCCGCTTCAGTGCATCTGGTCCTGGTTTAAGTACATTGCCTTCCCCACCTAAATATGTGAGCTCACTCGTGACGATTTTTTCACGGTAGGCATCAATAGGCGGATTGGTTACTTGCGCAAAAAGTTGCTTAAAGTAATTAAATAGCGATTCCGGTTGTTCATTTAATACAGCAAGTGGCGCATCATACCCCATAGCACCAATCGGGTCTTTTCCACCCGTTATTAACTCAGTTAAATATTTATCAATATCTTCTTTCGTGTAACCAAAGCGTTGTTGCATTCGAAACACAGTTTCATCAGACACATTTAACCCTTGATATGGGATGTGGTCTATATCGAGATTAATACGTTCATCTGATAACCATTGCGCGTAGGGTTGTTGCGATGCAATGGTTTGTTTCAACGCTTCGTTTCCGATGACTTGATGTTCATTAAAATCTACAAGCAATAATTTCCCTGGGTTTAATTGCCCTTTATACGCCACTTCTGTCTCATCAACATCTACGACACCCACTTCAGATGAAAAAATAATTTCGTTATTTGTTGTAATCGTATAACGACCTGGACGCAAGCCATTTCGGTCTGTTAACGCACCGAGTTTATCCCCATCACAAAACGAAATCATCGTCGGTCCATCCCACGGTTCCATGAGATAACTATAAAATTCATAAAAGGCACGCACATTGGGATCATTGCTCTCGTTGTACAACCATGGCTCTGGAATAAGCAACATCGCTGCTTGTTCTGGCGGCATCGCTAAACTTAAAAATTCAAGCGCATTATCAACGATGGCCGAGTCACTGCCCGATTCATCCAAGATGCGATGCACTTTATGCGCATCTGTACCAAATACCGTTTGAATTAAACGTTTTTGACGGGCACGCATCCAGTTCACGTTACCTTGAATTGTATTAATTTCCCCATTATGCATTAACAAACGATTCGGATGTGCCCGCTCCCAGCTCGGAAACGTATTCGTACTAAAACGTGAATGTACTGATCCGAATTTTGAAACATACGCCGCTTGTTGTAAGTCGACATATAAGGCTTTAATTTGATCTGAACGCAGCCATCCTTTATATACAATGGTACGTCGAGACAAACTCGTAAAATAGATGCCTAATTTTTCTTTACTACTATAATGTTCAATTTGTTTACGCGCGAGATAAAGTGCACGATCAAAATGTTTCGCTGAGCGATTGACCACGAACAGTTGTTGAATGGTAGGCATCGTTTTGGCAACGTGTGGTGCCAGACAAGTGACATCTACCGGAACGTCTCGGTAACCGAGAAGCGCCAACCCTTCCGCTTTAAAAATACGGGCAATTTTAGGGTGGTGCTTAGATTGAGAAATGTCTTCGTTAGCGAAATACATACCCACCGCATAATCCCCTTCTTGGGGTAAATCCAGTGCCACCACCGACTTAAAATACGCATATGGTATTTCAGTCATAATGCCAGCACCGTCACCAGTAATACCGTCTGCACCAATGCCTCCACGATGATCTAGTCGACGTAGCATTTCTAATGATTTTTCCACAATATGGTGCGAACGTTTATTATCCATATTGGCATAAAAGCCAATGCCACACGCGTCATGCTCTTCACGCGCATCATAGAGTCCATTTTGAGCATACGATAAATTGTTAGACATTTCTGACACCTCTCTTCAGTAATACAATCAACTATATAGATACTCATTTATCACATCAATATATAATTGAGATGAAATCTATCTCATTTTGAGATAATATGGACATAAATGGGGGGAGAACGTTGGAACTAAAACAATTAAAGTATTTTGTAGAAGTTGCTAAAAGAGAACATATATCTGAAGCCGCTTTAGAATTGAATGTCGCGCAATCAGCCATTAGCCGTCACATTAGTAATTTAGAAAGTGAATTAGGTACTGCTTTATTTCACCGTAAAGGGCGCAATGTATATTTAACGACAGAAGGGAAACATCTACTTAATGTTGCGCGTCCTATTTTAGAACAAGTGGATCAAACGTTAGACTATTTTCAAATGCAACAAGAAGTCCGTTCTAGTACAGTCATGCTTGGATATATTGATGGGGCAGTCGGTCAAATTTTACCTCAAGTATTAGATAAAATTGAAACTGAGATGTCAATCTCCATCATTCCTACTTTACTTAAAGCACAAGACATAAAAACGGCCTTAGTCAGCAATGAAATTGATATTGCCATCACCAATGAAGGGATTGCAGATGCGCAATTTGAGCACCATCCATTATTTGAAGAAACGTACGTTTTATATGGTCCACCACATCATCCATTAATGACCGTCCCGAATCCACCGATGTCACATATTTTAAAACATCAACTTTACATTCATGAACCTGTATCCGAAGACTTTAAAACCTATCTACACACCCATGCGATACATCCCGTTTATCAATGTAAAGTCACGCAATTCGCACGCTTTATCTTACAACGTGAAAAAGGCTTTGTCGTTGCACCATCTTATATAAATCTATATAGTCATACTCATCAATGGTCTAAAATCTCATTATCACATACCGATATGCGAAAGACCGTGTCACTCATATATCGTAAAGACTATGCACACGCGGACCACTTGAAAATGATTAACATGCTTATCTCACACTTACAACAACATGCAACTTATCATTAAAAGGAGACATTTATGACACGATTTCAATCGCATCGCTCATTTTTGTTGACGTTATTGATTACGGTGATTTTAGCAATAGCCGTCATTGTATTCACATGTTTTAACGCACGCTTTTATTCGACTCCGATTGGAAAAGTCACTGAAGTCGTCAAACATCATAAAGAAACGTCAATCGATGAACATAAAAATAAAGACATTAAGTATACAGATACGCTACATATTGAATTACTAAACACGAAAGATGAAGGTAAAACGATTACCGTCCATCACCCGTACAATCAATCTAAAACAGAAGAACAAGCCTATCATCCTGGAGACAAAGTGTTGCTCCATCTCGGTAAACACGCACACGACCATTATATTCAAGAGAAAAAACGGGATACGCTTGTCGCAACGTTAATGAGTGTATTTGCCATCGCATTATTAATTGTAGGCCACCGCGTTGGTGTACAATCCATTTTATCAATTGTATTAAATACGATAGCAATATTATCAGCAATCGCACTCTATAATGCATATACTCACCTTAATTTATTTATGCTCATGAGTATTGCTGTACTCATCGCAACCTCCATTACACTCTGGCTCGTCATCGGCTGGACGAAACGCACCGTGGTGACCATCGTCAGTACGTTACTTGGAACTTGGCTTTCAGTAGGCATCTCATGGGCCGTCATAATGTGGACACACGCAGAAGGTATTAAATATGAAACGATGAGCTTTTTAACATTGCCACCACATACGATTTTTTTAGCATCAGTGATGGTGGGATCACTCGGAGCCGTCATGGATGTTGCCATTACGATATCAAGTGGTATGTACGAAATTATGCAACGTTCCCCACATATTTCACGTAAACGCTGGATTTTAGCAGGACGTAATATTGGTAGTGATATTATGGGGACCATGACGAACATATTGCTATTTTCATATTTAGCGGGCGGTCTCCCATTACTGCTTCTATATTTAAAAAATGCGAATACACTCACCTACAGTATTTCCATGAACTGGTCTTTAGAAATCGCACGTGCGATTACAGGTGGCATCGGCATAGTGTTAACCATTCCAATCACCATTGCATTGATGCAACTTTGGCATTTTTGGGAAAGAGGTGACCGCACATGAACGCAGTCGTCGTTTTAGCGCTGATTTTATTTGTATTAATGTTGATTTTTGGCGGTAAATCGGGCGCTATCGCTTTCGGTACATTATTTTTAAATTTTATATTGCTCGTCATCGCAATTATAATGATGATTTTTGGTATACCCATTTATATCGTAACGCTGATTTTTTGTATTATCGTAGCAGCGATTAACTTATTCGCACTCAACAGTTTTAACATTAAAACTTTCGCAGCGTTTATCGCAAGCATTGTCACAACCGTCATTATGCTTGCAGCGATATATTTATCAATTCATTTTGGACATCTACAAGGTTTCACCCAAGAAGAACAAGATGAGACGTATATTTTTTCAATGAATATCGGTATTGATATGGAACAATTCATGATTTTCGTCGTAATTCTTGCAGTGATTGCGGCAGTAATTGACTTAGCCATTACCATCAGTTCACCAATGTATGAACTTCATGAAACAAATCCATCACTTTCTTCACGCGCATTATTTGAATCTGGAATGCGTGTTGGCCGTGAAATTTTGGCAACTTCTGCCAATACCATTTATTTAGCTTTTATTGGTGGTTCAATGACACTCGTATTCTGGTTTTTTAATTTACACTATCACTTTGGGCATCTCATTAATGCCAAACTATTCGTCCAAGAACTGATAACCATCGTTCTTGGTGGTATTGCCATCGCCATATGTATACCAATAACTGCTGCGATTACTGCTTGGCTCATTCACAATCATCACCGATTACCTATTTCATTTAATAGCCGTACATGAGATGACGCCATTAGGGTAAAAGAACATGGAGGTGAATGTCATGACGCATATACACATACGCGGCGCACGTCAAAACAATTTAAAAAATATTCACGTAGCGATTCCAAAACATCAACTCACAGTCGTTACCGGTCGCTCAGGGTCAGGTAAATCCTCTCTCATTTTTAGTACCATTGCGGCTGAATCTGAGCGCTTATTAAACGAAACGTACTCAAGCTACATCCAACATCAATTAACACACTATGATAAACCAGATGTAGACCAAATAGAAAACTTGCCCGTAGCCATGATTATTAATCAAAAGCGACTTGGCGGTAATTCACGATCAACCGTGGGAACGATTTCTGACATTTATGCCTCCGTTCGCTTATTATGGTCACGGATTGGCGAACCATTTGTAGGTTATTCGGATGTCTTTTCCTTTAATAACCCAAATGGAATGTGTGAAACTTGCCAAGGATTAGGCTATGTTGAAGACATTGATTTAAACGAGTTATTAGATTATGAAAAATCGCTCAATGAAGGCGCGATTAACTTCCCATCATTTAAACCGGACAGCTGGCGAGGAAAACGTTATCGCTATTCAGGTCTTTTTGATAACGACAAAAAATTAAAAGATTATACAGAAGAAGAAATGCACACTTTCTTATATACAGAACCGACTACACTTAAAAATCCCCCTTCCAACTGGCCAAAAACAGCCAAGTTCGAAGGTTTAATCCATCGGTTCCGACGCTCATTTTTAATCAATGACAATTTTGAGAAGAAACGGTTTTTAAAAGACATACAACGTGTTGTCACCACACATCAATGTCCTACTTGTAACGGACAACGGCTAAATCAGAAGGTACTTCGTTGTAAAATCAATGGTATGAACATCGCAGAATTTACTGCATTAACTATAGAAGAAACCATTCCATTTTTAAAAACGATTCAAAGCGATAAAGCTGCATTTATCATCCAACCTTTATTGACACAACTTGAAGCGCTCAATGATATTGGATTGAATTATTTAACACTTGGGCGTGAAACGACAACCCTTTCAGGGGGTGAATCCCAGCGCATCAAACTGATTCGTCATTTAAATAGCCCACTTACCGATTTAGTCTATATCATTGATGAGCCAAGTGTTGGATTGCACCCCGAAGACATTGAAAAGATCAATCAAATTATGTTAAACATACGTGACAAAGGCAACAGTGTCATCATTGTTGAGCATGACCCCGATGTTATTAAAATCGCTGATCATGTCATAGACATCGGACCGGGCGCTGGCAAAAATGGTGGCAATGTTACCTTTGAAGGCACATATCGTGACTTATTAAAATCAGATACTGACACAGGACGTGCATTAACACGCCATCATCAATTAAAAACGCATACACCGACCCATTACAAGAATTGGTATACGTTAAATCACATCTCACGTAATAATTTAAATGACGTCTCAGTTAAAATACCGAAACAGGCGCTCACGGTGCTCACTGGTGTCGCAGGTTCTGGTAAAAGCTCTTTAATCAAAGCTGGGTTTGAAAGAGAGCCGAATGCCATATTTATTGATCAAAAGCCTGTACATGCGTCTAACCGGTCGAACCTACTCACCTATATGGATGTCTTTGATGAAGTACGCGACTTTTTTAGTAAAGCAACGGGTCTTAAAAAAGGCATGTTGAGTTATAATTCAGAAGGTGCATGTCCCAACTGTAATGGTAAAGGCGTGCTCAAAACCGAACTCGCATTTATGCCAGATTTTTCACAAGTATGTGAAGTGTGCGGTGGGACACGCTATAAGCAAGAGGTCTTAGATGCCAAAGTGGAAGGTAAGTCAATTGCGGATGTTTTAGCTCTAACGGTCGAGGAAGCTATCACCCTGTTTGAAAAAGAACCAACAATCGCGTCTCGCCTTAAATCCCTACAATCTACAGGCCTTTATTACATGACGCTAGGTCAATCATTAGATACACTTTCGGGCGGTGAAATGCAGCGGGTTAAATTAAGCCGTTATTTAACAGAAAAAATGTCCAATCACGTGTTTATTTTTGACGAACCTACAACTGGTTTACATGAAGACGATATCCCAATTTTACAGTCTCGATTTGAACAATTGATCAAAGACGGCAATACAGTCATTCTGATTGAACACAATTTAACAATGATGACTCAAGCGGATTGGCTCATTGATGTGGGGCCGGGGGCTGGAACGAAAGGCGGACATATTTTATATAGTGGTCCTCCACAAGACCTCTTTCATATTCAAAACTCAGTCACCGCAAAACATCTCGCACGTTATATTGAATAAGTACCGCTCAAACCAAACGAATAGCCTTCAAAATTTATCACTCGATAAATTTTGAAGGCTATTTTTTAACTCTAAGACGTATTTATTTATATTTACTAAATAAGCGTTATTTCGCTTTAATAACGATTGAATTACCAGGATAAAATGCCACTTCAGTTGTTTTAGTATTGTACACTTCACCTTTTTTCACATGTTGTTCAATCGATGTCGTACTATTTTTAATATGATTAATACGTAATGTAAGATTTACTAATTTATTGTTGTGATCAAAACCAACAATGACACCGTTTTTTTCAAAGAACGTTAAGTCTTTTTTTCCATAATATTTTTTGAAATCAGAACCTAACGCTTTAAAAACATCAGCTTTCGTTGATTGACCCACTTTTAATCCATTAAATATAAATTGATCGGCCTTTAAACCAGCATAAAAGTTTTTATCTTCTAAAGCGTTATTATTCGGTATATTAAATTGTCCATTATACGTATAATAAGGTGTTTGAGGTTGTGACGTCGCAGCATGTGCGGTATCCGAACCTTGACTCACAGCCCCCGCCCCTACTAACATTGTCACAGATAACCCAGTTGCTAATAAAGTTTTTGAGATGTTTTTCATTTTTTGATACTCCTTGTTCTCTTTATAATATTAAGTTGTTATAAAAACATTCCCTTATTATTATGTGATTTATTCTAACAAAATGATATGAAAATATCATTCATTTTACCATCATAAATTGGATGTATGTGGGTATACTACTAGAGACGGATTTCCGTTACAGATGACATTCCATTTTGAAATGTTATACTATTACAAAGACTATGTTAGCGTAAGGAGAATGATTATGTCTAAAAAAGATAATTCAACATTAAGTGCCGTTTCATTCGTACTTTCAAGTGCAACTGTTGCCATTGACTCATACAATGAATCGAACTTTAAAAACAAAAATAAACAATTAAGCTATTTATCGTTAGGTATTGGGGTTGGCGATATGTTGCTTGATTTTTATCTTACATTCGGGGCAAAAAGTAGTATTGCCAAGGCTTGGTCACTACTCTCATTAGGTCGCCAATTAAAATCATCATTAGAACGTTATAAAACAATTAAAGCATCTTAAATACAACATGCGCTTAAAGCCTTCAAAATTCACATTAAGAATTTTGAAGGCTGTTTTAGTATATTACTGTTTTAAATATTAATTTCGTAGAGATACACACCAACCAAACATGTAGGCGTATATGGTCCCGCGTGCAGTTTAAAAGCGAAACGCAAAAAAACGATGAGTCCTTCTAACGTAGAAACATCCACGTCGTTGAGACTCACCGTGATAGTAATCAATTAATGAATATATTTAAATTGCGCTACGCTATAAGCAGGAATCGTACGATATGTGAGAATACCTGGGCTCGCACTATAGTTCATTTCTGAAACTAAAATACTGCCGTCTGCGTTCACACGCTCAACGTATGCAACGTGACCATAGTAGCCAATATCTGTTTGTAAAATTGAACCCACTGCTGGACGATTGTTGATTGTATAGCCATCACGTGCGGCATTGTCATCCCAAGCGTTCGCATTCCACCAGTACGTACTGATGCCTTTACCAGCTGCTAAACGTTTATTAAAAACGTGCCAAGTACATTGACCCCAGTCGTATAAATTTGAATGATTAAATACTGGAGAATAATAGCCAGGTGTCGATGGTTGGCTTGGTGTAGAAGGCGTTGATGCTGAACCGCTTACTTTTAATGTTTGTCCTGGGAAAATTAAGAATGACGTTAAACCATTCAATGCCATAATATTTTGATACGTTGTACCATAGCGCGCTGCGATTAAAGACAATGAATCACCCGCTTGAACTGTATACGTTTGTGCCGTACCCGTTGATGTTGATGCTGGACGCGATGGCGTACGTGGTGTACGCGTTGGCGTTGGCACAGAGGCTCTACCACTTACTTTTAGCGTTTGACCCGGGTAAATCAAAGTACTTGTTAAACCATTTAAACGCATAATGTTCGTATAAGATGTACCGTAACGTGCTGCAATTGAAGAAAGTGTATCCCCGCTACGTACCGTGTACGTAGAAGCTGAACTTGAACCGCCAGTATTCGTTACTCGAGATGTGTTAGATGACGTTCTGCCACCTGAAACTTTTAAAACTTGATCTGGGAAAATTAAATTTGAAGTTAAACCGTTGTAAGACTTAAGTTGAGCGATAGTAATGTTAAATTGATTGGCAATAGACCATAACGAATCGCCAGCTTGTACACGATACGTTGCAGCATCAGCATCGTGTGCAGCGATAGCAGATACAGCCGATGTCCCAATCACCGCTGCGATTATTTTTTTACGCACGCGCTTCCCCTCCTAAATAGTGAAATAAGTTTACTTTTACTGATATACAAATTTATTATACACAGACCTTTGCGAAAAACATATATCCGTTATATAACATTCTTATTACAAATATTCCCACCTAATTTACGTTTGAAATGAGTGTTGCCACTTCGATTTATATTTTTAAAGGGTTTAATGGCATTTTCTTTAGACATAAATTAAGCATATCTTGTAACAATTGAAATATTACAGAATATTTAAGATATCACACCTCTTATTAAGTCATCTCCAGTAACTATTTTGTAATCATTCATACCCTTGCGTTGACCAACATCACTATCTTACATATACAAAAACACCTTCAACATTCCTTTATAACAGAATATTGAAGGCGGTGTTTTTTTATAATATGCATCCTACTTAGGCATCTAGCGCTTGCTTTAAATCTGCTACTAAGTCAGCAGTATCTTCAATTCCAAGTGATAATCGAACCAGGCCATCGGCAATGCCTTCTTTCGCACGCACTTCTGCTGGAATCGATGCATGCGTCATTAGGCTTGGCACTGAAATTAAACTTTCAACAGCCCCTAGACTTTCAGCTAATGTAAAGTATTGTGTTTGCGTTACTAGTTTTTTAGCAGTTTCCACATCCTTCACTTCAAACGACACGATACCTGGCATGCCGTCTGCTTGTTTTTGATGAATGTCTCTGTTCAAGTGACCTTCTATACTTGGATGATAAATCTTCGCTACATTGTCGTGTTGTTTTAACATTTCCACAATAGCTAGAGCGTTACGTTCAATTTGTTCTAAACGTAATCCTAATGTTTTCATCCCACGAACGAGTAAATAACTGTCCTGTGGGCCGAGTACGCCTCCTGTTGAATTTTGAATGAAACCAATTCGTTCCGCAAGTGTCGCATCATTCACTACGACAAGCCCCGCAACAACATCACTGTGACCACCTAAATATTTGGTAGCCGAGTGTACCACGATATCTGCACCAAGTGTTAGTGGCGTTTGATAGTACGGCGTCATAAAGGTATTATCAACCACAGTAATTAAGTTATATTGTTTCCCAAGTTGACTGACAGCTTCAATATCCGTCACGCGTAATAACGGATTCGATGGTGTTTCAATAAACAACATTTTTGTATTATCTTTAATTTTAGCTTCCACGTCATCAATATTTGTCGTATTCACAAAATCAAACGTAATGCCGTAACGGTTAAACACTTTCGTCATGACGCGATACGTACCCCCATATACGTCAGACCCCACAATAATATGGTCACCTTGGTCTAATAGCATGACTACCGCACTAATTGCTGCCATCCCTGAACCAAACGCAAACCCATGCGTTCCATATTCAAGTGCTGCAATCACTGACTCCAGTGACGTTCGTGTTGGATTCGCAGAGCGTGAATATTCATAGCCTTGTCGTAACGCACCGATGGCATCTTGTTCGTACGTACTTGTTTGATAAATCGGTGTAGTCACCGCACCTGTATAAGGATCTGTCGTCTGACCACCGTGAATTAATAACGTTTTTTTATTCATTTTCCATTCCTCCATATGTAAATATATTTTTCGACATATAACGATCACTACCATCAGGGAAGACAACAACGATATTTCCCTTCTGAATGCGTTGTGCGGTTTGAAGCGCCCCTTCTAATGCCGCACCTGATGAACTACCGACAAGTAGCCCTTCATAACGTGCCAAGTCTTTCACATGTTGAAATGCTGATGCGTCTGATACGACTTCGACTTTATCAATCCATGTTTGTTCCAAAAATGTGGGCCACACTTCAACACCAATGCCTTCTGTATCATGTTTGCCTTTTTCTTGACCACTCAAAATAGAGCCTTGTGGTTCTAGTACTACACATCGAATTCCTTGAGAAACAAAGCGCTCTGCCACTCCCGAAAAAGTTCCACCTGACCCTGCACCTGCGACGAAATAATCGATATTTGGTAAATCATTTAAAATTTCTGATGCTAATGTGTGTTGGTATGCTTTAGGGTTTTCTATCGTTTCAAATTGATTCGTATAAAACGCATCATGTTCTATGGCATAAGCTTGTGCTGCTTGTCTTGCACCAGTCATTCCATCTTTATTTGGTGTGCGATAAATCGTTGCACCTAATGCGCGCATCACAGTCATTTTCTCTTCAGCAAATCCTTCAGGTGCGAAAATCACACATTGAATGCCGTATGGTTTCGCAGCCATTAATAGTCCTATACCCGTATTCCCAGCTGTTGCTTCGACCACTGTGCCTCCCTTTTTTAAATCACCTTTGTTTAACGCCTGTTCAATGAAGTGCTTTCCTAATCGATCTTTAATACTCCCACCTGGATTAAACATTTCCAATTTCGCATATATGTGTACATCATTCGTACTATAATGTGACAAACGCACTAGCGGTGTATGTCCTATTAAGTCTAATACTTTAGTTGTCATATCGCTCCATCCCTAATCCTTAGTTTACAAATATGAATTATAGTATATAAAAGCTAAAGATTCAATCTTCTGATACGTTTTTAAGGCGTTGTAAGGGAACCATTTAAAAGATGAGATCAAAATACGCTATACTAAATAAAAAAAGAGGTGGTTGGCATTGCAAATCATTTCGAAAGAGACACTAAATGAACAAGAGATACACGCACTCGTTAATCTTTACGCCTCTGTGGGTTGGCATGGGCACACGACTGAGAACATTACTACCATTTATAAACAAAGCACCCATATTCTATTGGCATATCACGGTGAGGACTTGATTGGGTGTGGTCGCGCATTATCCGATGGCGTGTTTAACGCAGCCATTTATGACGTTGTCGTGCGTCCAACATATCAACGTCAAGGCGTTGGTCAACACATTGTGACCCACTTAGTTAGAGACATTGGTGAAGTTTCATGTATACATTTAATTAGCACACTTGGCAATGAAGCGTTTTATGCGCAGTGTGGTTTTAGGAAGCTGACAACTGGCATGGCCATTTATCAACATCCAAAATTAGCGACACAATATTTAGACTAGAGGTGCATGACATGATACGTGTTGAAACAGGGTTAGGCGATATCTTAGGTGAATCCCATCCTCGTTATGATGTATTTAAAGGCATTCCTTATGCCATCCCACCTGTAGGAGATTTACGCTTTCAAGCTGCACGCCCCTATTCCAAGCGATTAGATGAATTTAAAGCAACGCAATTTGGCGCTGTGCCTATTCAACCTCCAAACAGTTTAGAATCATTTTTCAATGTAACGCCCACACACTACACTCAAAGCGAAGATTGTTTAACACTCAATATTTGGCGACCACATGGCACAACAGACAGTGACCGCTTGCCAGTCATCGTATACGTTTATGGTGGGAGTTTTGTAAATGGGCATAGCGCACTCGATATGTATAACCCAGAACACTTCGTCGCACAGCATCGCGTCATTGTCGTGACATTCAATTACCGTCTTGGTGCACTTGGGTTTTTAAATTGGTCAGAAATCAACCCAGCTTGGGACTACAATTTGGGGCTGTCAGATCAACAGTGCGCTTTTCAATGGGTACACGACCATATCAGCTTTTTTGGCGGCAATCCACATTGTGTGACCGCGATGGGGCAGTCTGCCGGCGCAATGAGTATACAAGCGTTACTCTGTCATCCTAAAACGCATAACCTTATACATCGAGCTGTTTTATTAAGCGGCGCATTACAATGGATGACCTATGACACGTCGACTTTAAAAGCCCAAGAATTTGAGACGTTAAAACAGACTCACTTCCCTTCTATACCATGGACTGCACTATCACCCAATCACATCTTAACGTTAATGGCGCATCAGCAAGTGATGTATGGAAAGTCTAAAGGACTTGAATTTTTATATGCGCCCATCAAAACATCGCAGTTTACTAACCGTTTTGCACATTTAAGACTGCCCGTCCTCATTGTTCAAACGGAAGCAGAAGGAGATATTTACATTAAGTCCGAAAAACATACGTTAGACCCGCAACAATTTCAAAAAGTAGCCGAACGAAATGGTTTAGACGTCCCGCATCGTTCACAGATTCAAACTGCATCACAACAGCGCGATTGGATTACCACACATTATTTTCATCGTCCAATAGCGACACTTTCTAAAGCGCTATCGACTTATACTGACACTTGGTGTGCAACATTTGCGTGGTCTCGTCCCGATCACCGAGACTATGCGTCAAGCTATCATATCCTCGACGTTCCGTTTTGGTTCGGGCAACTTGAAATTTTAGCTGCACACGGCTTGAGGTTACGTGCGCATGATTACAATGTAAGCCAAGACATGATGCAAGACTTAAACACTTTCGCTCAAACAGGCTATCTACCTTGGGATGCGCATAAAATATATCAGTAAATCTCGGTACATAAAAAGCCATCAATATTCATTTTTATAAATGAACGTTGATGGCTTTTGGGATATTAAATTAATGCGCGTTAGACTGTTTGAGGTCATTCATGCCTCTATAATAGCTGCATAATGAAAACAGCTAAGATCACAAAAGGTAATACATATTTCACTAAAAAGTACCAAGGGTAAATGAGTTTAAAACGGTCAGGTCCAAAACCTTCTTTTAATGCATTAAAATCAATGACATAACCGACAACAAGTGTCGTTGCTAAAGCGCCGATTGGCATTAAAAGGTTGGAAACTAAAAAGTCCATATTATCGAAAATGGTCCCTGCCCCAAACGTCACATGACTAAGTGTGCCGAAAGACAACATCGCTGGAATACTGATGATAAACACGGCAATACTAAAGATTAAAGCAACTTTACGGCGTTTACGGTTATCATTACGCGTAAAATTCGACACATTTAACTCTAAAAGAGAAATTGATGACGTTAATGCCGCAAATAAAAATAAAATTAAGAAGGCAATATAAAATAATCCACCTAACTGCATACTTTCAAATACGAGTGGTAATACTTTGAATAATAAACCAGGTCCTTCTTCTGGTTTATATCCAAAAGCTTGTAATGCAGGGAAAATAGCTAATCCTGCGAGTATTGATATGACAATGTTCATCACGACAATTGTCAGCGCAGATGTTTTAATCGTCATCGCTTTAGGCGCATAACTCGCATACGTAATCATCCCAGTTGTCCCTAGTGAGAGTGCAAAAAAGGATTGACCCAATGCGAACAACATCGATTCCATCGTTATATCTTCAACACGCGGTTGTAATAAATAACGCACACCATTCATAGCCCCTTCTAATGACAAGGCTTTTATCACAATAATAATTAAAAAGATAAATAATAGTGGCATCATGATTTTTGATGCTTTTTCGAGTCCCTTTTCGACCCCTAACATCACAATGATACATGTTAAACCGATAAATATAAATTGACCGAATAACGTATAAACGGGATTACTAATAATCGTTTCAAAATGAATATCACGTAAAGATGACGGTAAGATGTGTAATAATTGAAGTAAAACAATACCAATATAAATTATAATCCATCCACCGATAACACTGTAAAATCCAAATAATACAAAAACAGCTAAATTCCCGTTCCATCCAATGACATTGAGCCATTTTTTTCCAGTTAATTTGCCATAAATTTCAGTCGTATACGTACGCCCAAGCTTTCCGACTGTAAATTCCATAACCAGTAATGGCAAACCAACAAGTATTGTAAAAATTAAAAACATCAATAAAAAAGCCCCGCCCCCATACATACCTGCCATGTATGGAAATTTCCACATTGCGCCAAGCCCAATCGCTGATCCAGCGCTTGCGAGGATAAATCCCGTAGATGTTTTCCACTGTGACTGTTGAGACACAGAATGACCTCCCTTTCACTTTAAAGCGGTAAAGTTTAAAAACGAATTGTTGAAAATATACCATAATATAACGTATTTATCAATCTCTTGTGTCACATTTTTTAGTCTAGTGATGATTGCTGTCACACTTTGTTAAAATATCATTTCATTTTAAATCCAAAAATGAACGGTCTAAGCGTGGAGGCACTTAGACCGTTAACGGAATAGGTTATTGTAGAAATTTTTCAATATAAAACGCAGACTCTTCGATTGAGCGATATTCAGTATTTATGACTGTCGCATTCAATCGCTTAAAAACTTCCTCGGCATAAGCGAGTTCTTTTTTAATACGTTCGAGATCATTGTAGTTGGCTTTTCCCTTCATACCCAATACTTTCACGCGTTCTGTGCGGATATTCATGATGTATTGAGGACTGGCAGTTAAGCCAAATACTTTTAAGTTACGATGTTTAAACACATCTTCTGGAATACCCACTTCTGGAACGAGTGGGATATTCGCAATTTTATATCCTTTATTGGCTAAGTACATGCTGAGTGGAGTTTTGGATGTACGGGACACCCCAACTATCAGCGCATCCGCTTCTCCGATGTCCGTAAAATGTTTGCCGTCATCGTACTTCACGGAATATTCGATTGCATCGATACGTTTGAAATAATCATCATCGAGCTTACGAATACGTCCTGTCTCTTTCGCAGGTTCTAATTGGGTTTTGTCTTCGATTAATGCCATGAGGGGCGACATATAATCGACATATGGAATACCATGCGCTTTCGCATACGCTTGACCCGCCGCGTTATATTCTTCCGTCACAAGCGTTGTGACCACGATAGCACCTTTAGTTTCTGCTAATTTTAGGACGTTTAGTAATTCTTCTTCATTTTTAATAAATGAAAACTTCTTCACTTCGATTTGGGTTAAATCTGGAAACTGACTAATGACCGCATGTATCATGCGTTGTGCCGTTTCTCCAATGGAGTCCGACACCACAAAAATGGTAAGTTGTTTTTGCGTCACATTATCGCCCGCTTTCCACAACACTTTGAGCTGTCGCTAAAATCGCACCAGGGACACGGAATGGTGAACATGAAACATAATCAATTTGCATTCCGTTGAAGTGATGGATGGATTTAGGGTCACCACCAAGCTCACCACATACGCCAATTTTAATCGTTGGCTTCGCTTGTTTTGCTTGGTCTACCGCTGTTTGTATCATCGCACCGACACCATTCACATCGAGCGTTTGGAAAGGGTCAACCTCTAAAATGCCACCTTGGATATAGTCATTAATGAATTTACCCGCATCGTCACGTGAGAATCCATATGTTAATTGCGTTAAGTCATTCGTACCAAAACTAAAGAAATCACATTCTTTTGCGAGTGCGCCGGCTACCATACATGCGCGTGGTGTTTCAATCATTGTTCCAATAAGGTAATTTAACGATTGACCTGTTTTTTCTTCAATTCCTTTAATACATTCAACAATTTGTGACTTTAAGGTTGTAAATTCTTCAACCGTCGATACGAGTGGAATCATAATTTCCGGCTGACATGCGATACCTTCAGCTTTTAAACGTGCCACACTTGTCATAATCGCTTCCGCTTGCATTACGTACAATTCTGGGTACGTAATCGCAAGACGACAACCACGGTGACCTAACATCGGATTCGTTTCGTGAAGTTCTGCGATACGCTTATTTAATTTGTCTTCCGAAATACCTAACTGTTGTGCAACATTTGTGACTTCTTCACCTGCTTTAGGTAAAAACTCGTGTAATGGTGGGTCTAACAAACGAACGATTGATGGGCGTTCACCTGATAAACGGAAAATTTGTTCAAAATCTTCAGTTTGGTATTCCCGAATTTGATTTAAAGCTTGGATGCGTGTCTCTTCATCCGAAGATAAGATGAAACGACGCATTTCAACAAGACGCTCTGCACCAAAGAACATATGCTCCGTACGCACAAGGCCAATACCTTTCGCGTTAAATTGGTAACCCGCTTCAATATCAGGTTTCGTCTCTGCATTCATGCGGACATTCAGACGTGCAATATCTTCCGCCCATTGCATAAATTGTTCAAACTCTTCACTATGCTCTGCGTTTGTTGTTTCAACTTTACCAGCGTAAATGTCACCATTTGCGCCATCAACAGATACCATATCTCCTTCATGCAGCGTACCACCTGGATACGTGATTACTTTTTCAACCGTGTTGATTTCTAGATTTGAACATCCAGTCACACAACATTTACCCATCCCACGAGCAACTACTGCCGCATGCGATGTCATCCCACCATGCGTCGTTACAATCGCTTCACTTGCGATCATACCTTCTATATCTTCTGGAGACGTTTCAGGACGCATTAATATGACTTTCTCACCTTGTTCAGCGCGCGCTTTCGCTTCTTCAGCCGTAAAGACGATGTGACCTACCGCAGCACCAGGACTTGCAGGTAAACCAGATTGCGATACCACTTCAGCATTTGCGAGTGCTTTCTCTTCAAATGTTGGATGGAGTAGTGTATCGATTGATTTCACATCTACTTTTGTCATCGCTTCTTCTTTAGAAATAACTCCTTCTTCTACAAGGTCTACCGCAATTTTCATCGCTGCTTTCGCCGTACGTTTACCGTTACGCGTTTGTAAAATATAGAGCTTCTCATTTTCAATCGTAAACTCAATATCTTGCATATCTTTATAATGCGCTTCTAATTGTTCAGAAACCTCTACAAATTCTTGATGCACATGTGGCATTTGATCTTTTAACGTTTGAATGTCTTTCGGCGTTCGAATCCCCGCTACGACATCTTCACCTTGCGCATTTAATAAATATTCTCCGAAAAGTTTCGCTTCGCCAGATACAGGATTACGTGTAAATGCTACACCTGTACCACTTTGGTCACCACTATTTCCGAACACCATCTCTTGGACGTTGACAGCCGTACCAATATCATGTGGAATATCATTTAAATCACGGTATACACGGGCACGGTCGTTATCCCAAGACTTAAATACCGCTTCAACCGCTTCAGTTAATTGTGTCAGTGGCTCTTGTGGGAACGGTTTAAACACTTCCTCTACATAAACTTCTTTATATTTTTCACAAATATTTTTAAGTCCTTCAGCTGGAATATCCGCATCCGTTTCATAGCCATGTTCTTTTTTATAGCCTTCAAAATATGTATGGAACGCATGCATCGGAATGTTGTAAACGACTTCACCAAACATTTGAAGTAAACGACGGTAACAGTCATAAGAAAAACGCGCATCATTTGTTTTTTGTGCTAATTTTTCAACGTTGTCATCATTAAGCCCCAAGTTTAAAATCGTGTCCATCATACCTGGCATGGAAATCTTTGCACCACTACGTACAGATACAAGAAGTAAATTTTGATCATCTGAGAACGCTTTACCCGTACGCGTTGAAAAAGCTCCTAATTGTTCTTTTAATTGTGTGATGACAGCCTCAGGAAGTGTCTCACCTTGTTTTAAGTATTCAATACACGCTTCTGTTGTAATCGTAAAACCATCAGGTACTGGTAAGCCAAGACGTTTCATTTCAGATAAATTCGCACCTTTACCACCCAGCAAATCCTTCATGTCTTTTTGACCTTCATCAAAAGCATAAATGTATTTCGTCATACTGTTTCACCTCAAATAGTTTAATATGTCATACTAATAAATATGAGTATGTCACATTATTTTTGAAAACGCAACGAAAAAAAGATAAATCATAAAAAATTTAAGAATTAATGACACCAAATTGTTAAGATTAAAGCTTTATATACGTATCATATTCTTAATTTAGAATCATTTAGTTAATTGACGTGACACAAATCATTGATTTGCATGTGACATATAAAAAAGAAGCTTAAGTCACAACACCGACGTGTCACTTAAGCTTCCCGCGAAACATTATTGAACATTTGATTGGTGGGATTCCATTTTGTATGGCCCATTACGTAATTCATCCATGAAGAGTGCGTAATTTAAGAAGGATCTAATTAATAGCGCATCAATACATATGATTAAAACTATGAGCAACCATATATACATATTCTCGTCAGAGGTTACTGGCACTTTAAAATTAAAATATAAAATCATTCCCAGACTAACTATCTTTAAGAATATTGCTAAAACATTCAACCATCTTCTTGCTTCATTTACAATAATATGAAATTCATTCAAACAAAAAAGCACTAATCCAATTAATGATAATAATATTGCTAACACTACCCCTAGCCAATCGTCAGTAACATTCCAATGTGTTCTAGTCATTTCAATTACATATAAACTGGAAAAAGTTATAATTTGCATATAACCAACAAAAACATTCACTAAGAGATATCTCAATGCAGCACTTCTACCTATTTTCACGTTTTTAAAACTATCTTGTTTAAAAATGACTATACAAGAGAGAAACCATATTACTAAGATTGTATAAATATAGATGGGTAAATCTGCCCACGTTTTAGTAACATATAAAGTTGATATACTAAAAAAAGCAATTATAATCATTAATAAAACTATAAACGGCTTCATATGAGATTTTTTCAAATTTGTAATATACGTTTTTAACATGACATCCCCCTTTATTTCTCACTTATAGATGCATTTCTCGGCTGTTAAAAATCACCATTAAGTGTTCTTACCACAAGACCATAATTAAAGAATGATCTTAAGATGAATAAATCGATACACAATATGACTATGATACTCATTCCAACGAAATTATTTTCCTCAGCCATGGTTGGTACTGTCCAAAATAAATAACCTATCCACGCTAAACTTATTAACTTCAATATAATGGCAAATATATTTATTGAACTCCTAGCCTTTTTAACTACAATATGAAATTCATTCAAAGAAAAAAAGAGTATGGCTAAAAAAGATAAAATAACCGCTCCTATAATAGAGTACAAATACATTAGACCATGCCACGGTGTCTTTATGATACAGATTAAGTATATAGAAGCCATTGCGATAGGTTGTAAATAACCAGCTATATTATTTATGATTAGATAGCGAAGAGCACTAATTTTATTAATCTGTATATTTTTATAGCTATCTTGAAACATCAATATGACATTAAAAATCATCCATATAGCATATGTCACATATAAATATATAGGTATGTCAAACCATGCATTCGACAGATTCAAAATAACCATATCAAAAAATAATACAAAAATAATGATAAAAATGATGAACGGCTTCATATGAGATTTTTTCAAATTTGTAATATACGTTTTTAACATGACATCCCCCTTTATTCCTCACTTATAGATGCATTTCCCGGCTGTTCAAAATCACCATTAAGTGTTCCTACCACAAGGGCATAAAAAAAGAATGATCTTATTAAAAATGCATCTATTACTATAAGAACAATAATAACCGACCAAATATAAAGTGTTTCTTCACCTATTTCAGGAGCAATAAAATTGATATAAATAATTAATATGATGCTTACCAATTTCAACAAAATGGCTAAAATTCTCAAACTTGTTTTGGCATTTTTAACTACAATATGAAACTCATTGATACAAAAAAGTAGAAGACCAAGAAAGGAAATAAATATAGCAAATTGGACCCATAACCAATAATTGAGCACATTCCAATGCGTATAGGCATTTCCTAATATATAGCCTGCAGTAAAAGCGACGAGTTGTATATATCCTGCAAATAAATTAACCAATAAATATCTTAATGCCGAAAATTTATCCACTTTAATATTGTTATAACTATCTTGTTTCATGATAATTAAACATGAAATAAACCATATACCAAATAATACGTATATCATTGTTGGTACGTCTGCCCACCCATTTGAAAGTATTAATCCTAATGCATTGAAAATAATAATAATAATCATTAAAAATATAATAAATGGTGTCATATGTGATTTCTTCAACTTTGTAATGTACGTTTCTAACATGTCGCTCTCCTTACTCATAAGCTTTATTTCATATATCAAAGTGCGGTTTTAACCACCTTTTATAGCTATTCCAATATCATAATTTTTTCGACAATTTTATAATCAACATATCTTTTAATAAACATAAAGGTAACAAAGTGTAACGGTATAATTATTAATATGGATCCTGAAACTAAGAACTTTGAGTCTGCTATATTAGGAATTGATAAATATTCTATAAACTTAGTAATGTAAATAAACTTCGAAAGTAATACTGTTACCAAGCCAATTTTCGACCTCGTTTTTCCATTAGCGAATCGAGCGATAATTTTACCTTCATTTAGCATCATTAATGCACCGATAGAAAGCAATAGAAAACTTATTATCATTGTTACAGTGTTGTGTAACCAATATTCAAACAAGTCAACATTATGCTGAATTCCCATATAGTAAAACAAATTATTAAAAGCTAAGATGGCATTCACACAAGAAAGCACATTGATGATTGATAAGAATTTAGCGTACCGTTTCTTTTTTAGCTTACTCGATGTATGATTTATTCTTACAAATGGAATCCACTGTAGGATGCTTATAATGATAATAATTAGCTGTATTAGAGTGGATATTTTTAAATACAAGGGAATATTTTCATAATCCAGACCATTAAATAAAGTTATACTTGTAAAAAGAATCATAAATAATGCAAATAAATTTAATGCTTGTCCTGCAGGTTTACGTATTTCGTCTATCGTTACTTTCTCAAAGATTTCTGTCTCACCTTTAGACTTTTATTATTTTTTACTTTAAAGACATGTCAATAATTTAAATTGTTCCCAGGGCTCTTAAGAAGATAATTAAAAAGATAAATGTAAGTAAAGGGCGAATCGTAATAAAGGCAAAAACACCGCGTTTCATCCATAAATAAACATCGGCAATTCCCCATATTATGATGGCTATAAATAAACCTAAAATATATGTAATACTCGCATCGATAAGTTCTTGAGCTATCGCATGATTTATTTTAAAATAAATAGCCATGCCACAGATGATAGCTATTACAGTAGAAATAATCCCTCTATATTTTGCAGCTTCTAAGTTTATTTTCATGCTTTCTAATTTATCATATTCTTCAGCACGTTTAACTTTGCCACTTTTTAAAGTGATGTCTTCTAACTTAAGTTTATACGGACGGGTCCAAAATGACTTAATGGCTAACCACGTATAGAGTAAAAAACCAATACTCAGTACTAACGCATAATTAGATATGTTTTGATAATCATCCCCTATAAAGAGAAATACAATACCTAAAATCCCTAGCGCAACACTATATACGATAAGTTGAAGTAATTTAAATCCTTCTTGATACATTACAGCTGTGAAATAAACTACATAATACATCGCAAAGACGAGTATTAATAATATAAAAAACATCCGGTATGCTCCTTTAAATAACTTTAATAGTTGATTTCTTGATTTTTCTTGAGAACAATCATGTTGGATTTAACAACTAAAGAATTTGCAACATCCTATCATAACTAATATTTACAAACCTTCTGCGATTATAAATCTCCTATACTCCCAAATGAGGGCTAAAATAGCTATTTGAAAACCAATTATTATAAAAATAGAAATAAGAATTAAAAAGGCATTATCTGCAATATTAGGTATTTTAATAAACAAGTATATTCTGACAACATAGATGAAGTAAGATAAAATCATGCAAATCAACCCTATATATGTCCTAGTTTTAGGCGTAATGAAATTTAACAATATTTTACACTCTGAAAGATACAATATCCCTGATAATACATAGAGTGCAAAGCTTATCATCGTCGTGACAATATTGAAACGCCAAAATGGATATAAATCTATGCCATTTTGAATCACAGCAAAATAATAAATATTGTCAAAAGCAATAACAATATTTATCAAAACAAGAATGTTAATCGTTGTTAAAAACTGAGCGTAATATTTCATGAATAATTGACTTCTTTTAATATTAAACCTCACGCTTTGTATCAATCCTACTGTAAAAAATATGATTGAAATATAACTCGAATACTTTAAATAATTAGGTACATTTTCAAATTTGAGACCATTAAATAAAGTAATACTTGTAAAACCAATAATGACAAATCCTAATATACTTATAACGAGGCTCGTATTTCCTCCCAAACTATTAATCGCATTTTTTTCATCCATTTTAATTTACACTTCTTTCTTACACATAAGGTAAATACAGAACAATTGAATTGACGAATATATAAAGTGTAACGACTAACGGCACAATGGTTTTAAACAAAAATACACCATATTTAATTTTTCGATAAATGTCTAAAATCAACCAAATGATTGTAATTATAAATCCTATAAAAATGATGACTGGATCGACTGAAATGATATCTTCTTGTAGAAGCGGATGCATATGTATATGTGTAAACCACATTAACACTATAGAAATGATTAAATAATAAACCGAACGAACTCTTGAAGAACGCAAGTCAGATTCTTGAACTTCTAATTGTTCTTCATCTTGATTTTGTTCTTTTTCAACCATATATTTTAAAAGTCGTGGCTTAGTCCAAAATGTTTTAATCGTGAAATACATATAAATATAAGACCCGAAATAAGTAAACACCAAATAATTCCTTAAATCATGGAGCTCAAGATGTCCCCCAATAACATAAATTACAACGAGTCCGATAATTATCCCTAAATCAATGAGTAAACTGATGAATAAACCACCTTCAATTTTAAAAAGACTCGACATGATTGCGGCATAAAAAATCACAAACAAGCCGAATAAAACAATAAATATCATAATGATTCTCCTTATTATGTTTTGCACGCCATAGTTTAATTTTTAAAATTACGCATAACATGAGTTATGCGTTAAAATCCTATATAATTCCAGTATATGCAAAACCATTAAGTACTAACGAAACGATACCTACGATAATCGCAATGTTTAATAATTTAGCACCTTTTTCAGGATCGTATTTTTTGTATTTATTACTACAAATAATACTTCCTATCGCAAATAATGGTGTAACGATTGAAAGGACGATAAATACCCATGCCCATACTTTTAAAGCTTTACCTTGTTCTTTCATCTGTAATGTCTCCTTCTAAAATTATGTACTATTATAAAAATTTTTGATGATATCCATAGAAAGCGCATCAAAATTATGATTCTTTTTCACATACTTTTGCCTTTACATCTATCCACGCATGCGTGCCTTTATAATTGGTTTTCAATGTGTGATAATAAGGCGAAACAAAAGTTAAATTATTTTCTTCAGCAAATTGATTCATTTCTTCTAACAAAGCTATCTCATCTTCTATAAAGTTATCTGTCACTATTCTTCCGTGCAGCATTTTATTTAGTGTAAAATAACTACGAAAACCGAGTTCGTCATCAGGTAAGAACCCTTTTGAAACTGGTATACAAACAAAAACATTCATTTGTTTTTGTTGATTTATATGTGTGATTGCATAGGTTAAATCGCCCACTGGTTCAGCATCTCTATCCATACAACTTTTCACAAAATCTTGAAACACTTTTTCCATATCATCAATCTCAACATTCACATAAGACTTATACGCTACATTTTTTAACATGATAGAACTGTAACTGGTCTTATTCATCGTCTGTACCTTCTATCGACTCTATTTCAGCATGTATTTCAAAAGCTTTGCCTCCAGGATAATCAATCATCACGTGGTAATATGGTTGATCTTTAAGGTGAAAACCATTTTCCTGAGCAATGAATTCAATTTTTTTATAAACCAACTCTAATTCTTCTTCGTCAAAACATTTTTCAATTAATGTCGGAGCTACTTCTAACTTATCCACGTATTCAATATTCAAGTCAGGAACATCTTGAATCGGTTGATTTAATGCGATAAACGCTTTATATTCAACCTCTCCTAATCCCACTGTTTCTCTCTTAAAAATAATAGGTCCCGTTGGATAAATATCCTCATCTACAAAAAACGTATTAACCGTGTCTAAACCCTCTAACCAATCTTCATTTTCATCAATATCAAAAGTGATCTTGGCACAATAGGGCATCATTAACATGCCTACATCCACTAACATTCACCCTTTTCCTCAAATTCCTCATCATTGTCATTAAAATCCATTTTAGGTGGCCCATTTCTTAATTCGTCAGTGAAAAGTGCGTAATTTAAGAATGATCTTATTAAAATTGCATCTATAGGTATCAAATTTACAATAACTAACCAAAAATAAACTCTTTCATCTCCGATGCTAGGTGCGGTTAAACTGATATATATTATTAATCCAATACTAAATAATTTTAATAAAACTGCTAAAATATTTAGACTTGCTTTCGCATCTTTGACAATTATATGAAACTCATTGATACAAAAAAGGACTAGACCAAGAAAGGAAATAAATATAGCAAATTGGACCCAAAGCCAATAATCAAGTAAGTCCCAATGTGTATATGCATTGCCTAGTATATATCCCACAGAAGTAGCAACTAATTGCATATAACCCACAAATAAATTAACTAATAAGTACCTAAACGCTGAGAATTCGTTCATTTTGATATTGTTGAAACTATCTTGTTTCATAATAACTAAGCACGAGATAAGCCAAATGCCAAGTGTCACATATATAGTAATAGGCACCTCAGACCACGCTTGAGTAAAAATCATTGCTAAAGTAAAAAAAATGCCTAAAAGTATCATTAAAAATATTACATAAGGTTTTAAATATGATTTCTTCAAATTAGTAATGTACGTTTCTAACATAATTTGCACCTCTAAGTAAAAATTGATTTTAATCCATTTCCTACTGAACTCATACCTGACTTAAACATATCAACACCTTTATCTATCCCCTTATTTATTCCTTCTTTTGCTAAATCAGTTACAGATTTATTTACACCTGGAATTTTCGCTTCTAGCAATAAACCAACGCCAATTCCAGCAGCGGCGCCAGCTAAGGTTCCAACTACTGGAAGTGGAAAAGCTGTGCCAACCGCAGCCCCTGCTGCAGCGCTAGCACCAATTGCTCCTAAATCAACGCCCATCCCTACAAGCATCTCTTTAGCCGATTTTTCATCTAAATTATCGGTAATTGCTGAGACAAGGGCTAAAGGTTTTAACACTTTGCCTCCTAATTTCATGCTATGTTTTAGTTTACCAATGACGTTTTTAGAAGTGAAGTCTCCTTTTAATGTTTTTAATCCTTCATCAACATAATTTTTCAAATTTTTAGTAGCGGCTGTTCTTGATTTAAAATTTTCCTTTTTAAGTATATTGTCTCTAAAATTTTGAGATGAAAATGTATTTTTGAATTCAGTAGAGGCTGCTTTTTTCATTTCAGCTTTATCGAAGAATTGCTTAGAATCTCCAAATTTATATTGGAAGTTTTTATCTTTTAATTCTTCTTTTAATAACGCACTCGTTTTACTGTCTAAGTTTTGGACATTTTTCATCCAATCGACGAGATTTCCTTTTTTAAAAGGATTGTTTTTTACAAATTCTCCCGAACTTTTTAAAAGATTTTTTAGATTTACGTTATCTACATCTGTATGCATAAATAAAGCCATATTTTTCAATTGTTTTGGTGACATATTATCGATGAGTTGATTAACATCTTTACAATTCATATATTTTTTAAATCCTCTATAAACACTACCATTACCTATAGCTTTTAACGCTAACATTTCACGTCCAGCTTGTCTAAAAGCATTCAACCCTTTTTTGGTTTTAGGCGGAAAAGCATTCATTTCGTCACTACATTTTTCGAGAAACTTTTGCCATCTTTTTAGTTCTTCACTGGTTTGATGACGGATGATTGCACTTTCAATCTTTCCAGAAGTACCTGAAATTGATGAACGATTGGCTGGTAAATCATTTTTCACATATGTTGTTAACCCTTTGAGTTCTGTGATCGAGTTGTTAGTTAAATCCCCATCTGTAGAATTAACTGCATCAAAATTAACTAACTTATCAATCGTTTCGTCTACATGATCTTTAAACGTTGTTGCTGTTGAGGTTAAATCATCATTCTTAACTTTTTGTGCTGTCGTTAAAGTATCTACTGTGCCAATCCAATTATTGACGTATTCAATCGTTTCTTTCATAGACTTTACTTTTTTAGAAATGTCATCTTTATATGTTTTTATTTTATCTTCATGTAATATCGCTGCTTCATCGTTATCCACCTGATTACTGAACTTGCTGATAGATTTATCCATGTCAGCCACATAATCTTTATTGGTATTTTTTATTTTATTAATCGACTGGTAATGAAATGTTCTCGTATATGATTTAACGCTTGAGGCCGTCGCACCTTTAAATTGATCAGTATTAATGAGCGAAGACATACTTTCTTTTAACGTATCGACATCACCATTTGTTTTATCCAACTCAGATTTGATGGCGTTTTTCATATTTTGAACTTCATTCATATTAACTTTTACACCCATAATTTCACCTCCATATATTAAAGTAACGCTTCTAATTCTGAAATTGCTAAATTTGTCGTATTCAATCTAGATTCTGCATCTGAAATCTCATCATCTTTTTTACTGACGTCACTTTTGAGAGCGTCTCTTGCTTCTTCAATCTTAGTTTTTACATCATCGGCAGAAGTTGTAAGATTTTCTAAGTGCTCATCGCTTTTGGTTTTCGTTTGACCTTTCCAGTGACTACTAGCAATAGTGATACCTTTATATTCATTTAAAGTATCACTAAATGTTTCATTATGCGTTTTGACTTTCTCATAAGCTCTATTTAATTCCTCACGTTCACGTCTAAGTTTTGTTAATTCATTTTCAATAATTTGCGCTTCTCTTTGTTTGGCTGCTATAAGTTCACGTATTTCACTTTTCCCCACTCAAACACGCCTCCCCTAATTGTGTTTAATTTGATTCGCAATATCTTGATCATTTTGCACAATTGCTTGAACTGCACCCAACATTGCATCTGAATCTTGCGAAGTGATTGTTTTATAATTATCTAGAGCGGCTTTATAATTTTTGAACATGGTTTCATATTCTTTAAACGTAATTAAATTTGTTTCTGACAAATGCGCTTCACTGTCAGATACTGATAATTGATTGGCACTTGTTTTCATTTTATCTATTATTGCAGTAACATCTGTTTCTCCCAATTTGATGACCATCTTATCACTCCATTAGCATCAGTTTTTGATATTCTTGGTTTTTCACCATATAACATTCTCTTGTTTTCAATTCTGGTTCGCCATATTGGTTTTTAACTGGTAAAAATTCTTGTTCAGATATTTTATGACTAATAACGGCTTGGTTTACAATACGCGTCATCATTTTGCTTTGTTTATCATAAGCACCGATTGTATCTGAATACAAACCACTTGCGATGATCATAATGTTATAGGTAGGTGCTTCATTAAATAATCGACGTACTTCATCTTCTGTTACCCCTGTGACTTGCACAAATCGTTTGATGTTATTTATGAATACCACTTTTCTTTCTTCACATGAACGCTTTCCTGTTTTTCTCGCTTCGATTTCTTGAATAAAGCCTTTTCGAATCATTGAAAGTTCAGTAGCACTTGCGTAATAAGACGTTACTTTGTTTGAAAATCTTTCCATATTTTCATCGGCATCTACTAATATGACTGTTCCTTGTTGTTTATAAATACCTAGGTAATTTATGATGATGTCATTTAAATGCTCTTGTTCAATTGGCTTTATTGCCGTCACGATACTTGGTGCATTTAAATCTAATCGAACTAATTTTACAGTTTCAAAATCTAATCCTAATGGAATTTGATGTGATTTTGTTACAATATCCTCTAAATTATATTCTTTTTCCAACTCGGTACGCAATACTTTTTCAGGCATCATAGGAATATGTGCTGGCATATCGCCTACAAAGTTTTCTTTCATCACCGCAATTTCATTTTGAATTTGATCATTATACGTAAGACCTTCTTCAGGTTTAAATGGTAAGGCGATTTGAAACTGTGTATAATCGTCATCATTGATCACTGCACGCCCTTTAATATCTTTCACGCCTTTTTTGTACGAACCGATGACATTTGTAATTTCACTATGTTCAAAGAGGTATAGGGCAATTTTTGTTTTAATGTTTGTGTAAATCGGTGTACGTATACTGCTCGTATTAGACCCAGTTAAAATTAAATACATACCTAACGCGAGTCCTTCACGTGTCAGTTTTGTCATCATTGCCTCAAATGCTTCTTGGTACGGCGTTTCTTTAATTGTGTCGTAATTATCAATGATGATAAAAAGATTCGGAACTGTATTCCCTGTAAACTGATAATATTGTTCTATATTGACGACACGGTTTTGACTGAGTATTTTTTTACGTTCGCTAACCGCTTCATGGATTCGTTTGAGCGCTTTTTTTATTTTATCCTCTTGGTCTGCGGTAAAGTAATCGGCCACATGAGGTACATCAACGACCGGCATTAATCCATTTGTACCGAAATCAAACAAATACATATGTGCTTGATCTGGACGGTAATGGCGCGCAATATCAAAAATTACATTGTGTAAAAATGTCGAACGGCCGTATCCAGGACTTCCGATAACTGCCACATGACCGGCTTGATTTAATTTCAGTTCAAGTGGTCCTTGATATTGGGCTTCTGGTACGTCTTTTAATCCTAATGTCAGCGTCACAGGCTTTAATTGATCATCCCATAACTGTTGAAATGCGGTTTCAACCAAGTCACTTTGATACACGTGCGACGGTAGTGGTGGTAACCATGGGCGTTTGACACGCGGCACGTTCATTGCTGTTGTAACGTCTTGTAAATGACGAATCACCGCTTCAAGTTCTGTCTCATTTGATGCTGTTTCTACTTCTTCTAATCCACTCAAATCTTTATTAATAGCTTGTAATTGTCCGTAGTCATTAATCAAATAAATGGTTTGATCTTCTGTTTCAGCATGTGCCCCTGTTTGGTCATACGTACCTCCGCTGTATGCAGATTGGAAAAGTTCATAAATTTCATTATTACCTACTTGTAAATACGCACGCCCAGGTAACGTGATATCTGCAGCGTCAGGTGTTTTTAAAATTTCATTACTATCTTGTTTATCTTGAACTTTCAATGCCAACTTAAATTTCGAGTTGGACCAAATTTGATCATCTACAACCCCTGAAGGTTTTTGTGTCGCAAGAATAAGGTGAATTCCTAATGAACGTCCAATACGTGCTGTGGACACAAGCTCTTTCATAAATTCAGGTTGTTCCGATTTCAACTCCGCAAACTCATCGGAAATGATGAATAAGTGTGGCATTGGGTCTTTTGCGACACCTTCTTTGAAAAGTTTGTGGTAATGATTGATATGGTTAACATCATGTTCCCCAAAAAGGCGTTGACGACGACGTAATTCTGCTTTAATCGATGTTAACGCACGCATCGCTTCATCCCCATCAAGGTTTGTAATCGTACCCACAAGATGCGCTAAGTCTTTAAACAAGTTCGCCATACCCCCACCTTTGTAGTCGATTAGTAAAAATGCCACTTCGTGAGGATGGAAATTGACTGCTAATGACAAAATGTAGGATTGTATAATTTCAGATTTACCTGAACCTGTTGTCCCAGCGATGAGCCCGTGAGGGCCGTGTGCTTTTTCATGTAAGTTTAAATAAAGGATGTCATCCTTACCTCTCACTCCTAGTGGGACTGCCATTGTTTTATACGTTTCATTTTCACGCCAACGTTACTTGACATTGAGCGCTTCCACATTTTCGACTTGATACATTTCTAAAAATACATCACATCAACACGTACAATACCTGCAAGTTCCGTACACGCCCACAACTATATACACTAACGATAAAAATCCATGAACAGCGTTATAGCCATTCATGGATTTTACGATTTAAACGATAACTGTATTTTCTTTTTCAACAATCATGTGGTCAATTGCATTATGTTCATTCATCACTGCGACTTTCGGGCTATGTGTTGCCAATTCATGTTCATTTAGTTGAACATACGTCATGATAATGACGATATCGCCGACTTCAACAAGACGTGACGCCGCGCCATTCAAACATATTTTACCGCTTCCTCTTTCTCCAGCGATGACGTACGTTTCAAAACGCGCTCCGTTATTGTTATTCACAATTGCGACTTTTTCATTAGGTAAGATATCTACCGCATCAAGTAAATCTTGGTCAATCGTAATACTTCCAACATAGTCTAAGTTTGACTCCGTGACACGTGCACGATGAATCTTACTATGCATCATTGTTCTTATCATTTTATTTCATCTCCAATAATAATATTATCTATTAAACGTGCTTTTGAAAATTTTACAGCTAAAGAGATGAAAATCTGACCAGCAATGGTCGTTTGTTGTACTAACTCAGGATAACTGTATATGGCAACTTCTTCAATTGTGCCATCGGTATGCGCTTTAAGATATTCCGTGACCGCTTCGATTATCTTGTCACTTTGACGTTCCCCATTTGTATACATTGCATGCGCCAGCTGCAAACTTTTATATAAGTGCGGTGCTTGTTGACGCTCATGTTCCGTCAAATATACATTTCGCGAACTTCGTGCAAGACCATCGCGCTCACGCACAATATCCACCCCTTCAATTACGACAGTGTGGTTCATTTCTTTTACCATTTGTGTCACTATCGCCAATTGTTGCGCATCTTTTTTACCAAAATACGCCACATGAGGTTGAACGATATTAAATAATTTATTAACAACCGTCACGACACCATCAAAATGACCCGGACGTTTTTCACCTTCTAAAACAGACGCGAGACGTCCTACTTTTAAAGTAATATCTAAATGTTTGGGATACATATCTTCAACATTTGGATAAAAGACATAATCGACACCAATATGGCGTGCTGCTTCCGTATCTTGTTCAATTTGTCGTGGATACGCATCAAAATCTTCATTTGGTCCAAACTGTAAAGGATTAACGAACACACTTATGACCGTGATGTCATGATATTCGATGGATTGACGCATCATCGTTAAGTGCCCTTCATGTAAGGCGCCCATTGTTGGCACAAAGCCAATACTTTTACCTTCTAAACGTAATCTTGATGTCAATTGTTGCATTTCTTGTATTGATGTGATGACTTTAGTCATTGAACTCACCCATAATTTGTTTTTGATACATATATGTTTCAGACGGGAACATACCTGCCTTGACTTCTTGATGATACGTGTTTAATGCCTCTATACCGACAGAAAAATCACCATATTGTTTTACGAATTTCGCATAACGGTCAACGCCATAATTTAACATGTCATGATAAACGAGTACTTGTCCATCTGTGTCTTTACCCGCACCTATACCAATGACAGGGATGGTAAGTTGTTCCGACACGACTTTGGCTAGATCACTTGGAATGGCTTCAAGCACAAGCGCTACTGCCCCCGCTTTTTCAACTGCTTTTGCGTCTTCAATCAGTTTTGATGCTGCTGCTTTAGTAGCACCTTGCATTTTATACCCTAAAATGCCAACGCTTTGTGGTGTTAAACCGAGATGTGCCACAATCGGAATACCCATTTGCGTGGCCTGTTGTATAAATGATGTTAAGTGGTCCCCCTCTACTTTCAGGGCATTACCTCCGCTTTGTTGATATAAACGTACTGCATTGTTTAAATCTGTTGTCATATCTATTCCGACAGAACCAAATGGCATATCTACTACAATAAATGTATTTGGCGCACCACGACGCACCGCACGACTATGATGCAACATATCGTCTAAAGTCACTTCAACCGTACTATCATAACCAAGCACTGTCATGCCAAGTGAATCACCGACTAAAATCATATCGATTTCAGCAGCTTCTACTTGTTTGGCACTCGGATAATCATAGGCCGTCACCATCGTGATCTTTTCATTATCTCGTTTCATTTGATGTAATTGGCTTAAAGTTTTCAATGTCATCACCCTTTTTTGATATACTTCATGATAAGTATATCCAATTCACTGAAAGGAGCAACTCATATGACTACGATTGGCATCATCGGTCCAGGCGCTGTCGGTTCTGGCATTGCCCATGCATTAGAAGGCAGTGCTTTTCGCGTTGATCTTTTAGGTAAACGTGAGGAAACAGTAACATTTTATGAGTATGCAACAAAAGAAACTTTTCCGATAGAAGTTAAAGCACTAAACGCGACACAAACACTATACGATTGGTTAATTATCGCAGTTAAAACGACGCAACTGGATGCAATTTTATCTGATGTACAGCGTTTGATACACCCACATACACGTATCATACTGGCACAAAATGGTTACGGACAACATGAGAAAATCAAACATAGCTTGATTTATCCAGCTGTCGTGTACATTAGCGGTCAAAAAGCGGGTTCACGCATTACCCATTTTCGTGATTATCGTCTTAAAATTCAAAAAGATGCGCACACCGAAGCCCTTCAACAAAAAATCTCAGAAACACAGTTAACATTAGATCTAGACCCACACATTGAACGCCAAATTTGGTATAAACTACTTGTAAATTTAGGCATCAATTCCTTAACTGCACTCTCACGTGATACCGCAATCGTTTTAAAATCCTCGTCCATGTCACAACTGTGTCGACAGTTAATCGAAGAAGGTCGGAAAGTTGCAGAAGCAGAAGGAATTCACTTTGATGCACATACCGTTGAAGAAATCATGACGATTTATGCGGGATACCCCGATGACATGGGGACAAGTATGTATTATGACCTCATGAGTCATCGGCCATTAGAAGTTGAAAACATTCAAGGATATATTTTGCGCCAAGCTCAAAAACATCATCTTGATGTCCCATATTTAACGATGGCACATACATTATTACAATACGAACACCAAAAAGCGATGAGGTTATAGCATATAAAAAGCGCCTTCAAAACACATAAACGGCTGTATTTTGAAGGCAATTTCATATTTTAAATTTTATTTTGTTAAAAACACGTTGAATGAGAGATGATGCATTTATGATGTTAAACTTACTGATTTACATGTTGTCGTTTTCAGATGTTTGTATGAATTGGAGCTCATAAACATCACGGTCTTGATAACTATTAAAGTGATCAATTTTACCTTTCAAATAAAGTATCTGTTGTTTTCGACTCGCATTATGTTTGAATTGAATTTTAATTTTTAAATTCGATTCGTAGCCATTATTTTGAATCGTACTTTCTAACTCATGAAACACTTCATTATTAATAGGCAACATATATCCCTCTTTACTCGGCAAAATGCTGGCATATTTTTGCTGTAAAACATTATCTTCGTCAATATAGATTTTGATTTGGAGTTCTTTTGCCGCTCCTGCCCCCATATTGTACAGTTTTAAAAAGTCATCACCCATACTGTCATGATTCGTATCTGTTGTATTTCTTAATGTTAAATGATTCCCATCTCGCGTCATCAAAATTTGATTAAAACCGAGCGCCGGCAAAAAACTCATCTTCATTTGGTAAAGTTGAACGGAGACGGAAATGAAATAGAATAACGCCATTACAAATGTCCCTACTGAACCTATTGCGGACAAAACGTTAATGATATTCACCAAATACCTCCTTTAAAAGCAGTATTTGTGTTATTCCACATACACTTTGACGTAAAACGAAAATATTAACGGTGTTGACCTAAAAAAGCTTTCGGAGCAATCGGGTGCAATGTCCATGTGAGTAATAAACCAAATAACACGGCACCTACCGTGATATTCATCCAGTCTATCGCGTGCCCAACTACCGCAAGAACAGCTAACCCTAAAAACCCTAATATACTCATACAAATCCAACTGATTACAAATTTCATGTTTAATTCCTTCCTTTATATATATGTTATTTAATGCATTAATTTTAAACCGATCGTGCAGCCTAAGATCACCGCTATACACAATAAACGTAATGCGTGTTTGCTTTCACCATAAAAGACGATGCTTACAAGCGTGCCCCCTACTGCGCCAATACCTGTCCACACAGCATAACCAGTGCTCATCGGAATCGATTGCAGTGCCATTGACAATGTCGTTAAACTCAACATAAATGTGAAGGCTACACCTAAAATAGCCATTTTCTTACGATGTTGCGCATATATATTCATAAACACGATGCCTATCATTTCAAGCAATCCCGCGATGATTAAAAATACCCAAGCCATTTATGCCGCCTCCTCTGTTGTCGTCATTTTAAGCCCTATCACTCCTAGTAAAAGACAGATGATTAACAGTACTTTCGCCATGCTAAATGGTTCACCAAATATGAGAAAGTCCACAAGTGTCACGCCAGACGTCCCGAGGCCTACAAATGTCGCATATGCCGTACCGACGGGTAATGATTGGCTCGCATTGAGTAACAGTGCGAAACTCAATGCAATCGCACTCACGGTTAATATCCACATCCATACCGTTGTCGCATGTGTAATCCCAATGACCCAAGCCACCTCAAAACATGCGCCAGCCACTACTTTTAACCAATTCATGAGATCATCCTCCTCAAATAAAAGAACCCGAGAGACTTATGCATTCATAAATCTCCCAGGCTTTTGTCCTTCCGTGTCATGTAACGCCACATTACATGGATTTTCTCTCGGACCAGACTATTCCTAAGAATACGGAACCCTAGAAAATCTTAATATTCATATCATTGAATTGAACGTCCACCATGGTATCACACCCTATGTCATGTGTAAACCTTAACAGACGTTTTTATGCTTAGACCATCATGAAACTGCAAGGCCAGACATTTGGGAAGCCTTGCTGTCCTTTTTAGAAAAATTTTTAAACATATAGAGAAAAAGTTAAGTAATTTGAGCATTTTTAATTTGTTTCTAATGTTCATGCATTATAATCATACGTGTTAGAAATTGAAAAACGATCGAATGTCTATCATTTTTCCAAGTTTTGATACAGACAATCCTAATTATTTCAATTTCTAACAACATAATCCTCTTAGCACGTGCTATTAGTGTAGGCCGGAACCCCACTTCCGGTCTTTTTTAGTACGGCTGTCTTACTAATATACCCTGTTTAAGTGCACTTTTTCAATCTCTCCCGACGTTTTTTTATTTTTTATCATATTTTTCATTAAGTTTAATTCCGTAAAAGTAAAATGAAAGCTATATCTAAATCAATAATAACTAAAAGTTATCACCGACCACACTTATTAAATTATTAATTATCACCATCAATCAATTATATATTGTAAAATAATGATATGCATTCCATGTAATTTTATTTTAAATATGTAGGGGGATTCTAAATGGGTGAAAACAAAAAAATAAAATCAGAAGATGGGATTACGCCTGATGAGAAAGATTACATCGATTTTGAAAAACAACAACAATCGGCAAAATACCAAGAATTTCAAAAGCAACGTGACAAAAATAATAAAAAGAAATGGTTATGGGGATGTGGTGGTTGTTTAATAACCTTCATTATATTATGCATTATTTTTACTGCTTGTACTGGAGCATTTGTTAACGAAGTAGACAAAGCAGTAAATGAAAAAGGAAATTCAAGTAAAAACAAAAATACTGAAATCAAACAAGTAGGTGAAACTACTGAAATTGATGGTGTTTCATTCACATTGGATAACGCATCATACACTGACGAAAGAAATGAATTTTCAGAGATACAAGCTGACAGAGTATTAAAAATTGATATGACTGTGAAAAATAATTCAGACCACGATATACCTGTTGGTACGGATATTAAAGTTTATGCTGATGGTAAGCAAGTTAAAAGCTATCCAATAAATGATACTTTACTAGATTCTTTATCACCTGGTAGAAGTATAAGTGGTTCTGGTGGATTCGCTATAAATGGGAACCCTAAAAAAATTGAGCTAGAATTCCAGCCACTCACTACTTTTTCAAACAAACGATATATTTATGAAATAAACGTAAATTAATATTAATAACCGAGGGTCACAATGAAAATCAAATACATTTTAACATTGTTTTTATTAATTGTATTAACAGGATGTAGTTTTATTAAACCTGAAAACAACAGCAATGATAAAGATAACAATAAAGTCAAAACTAGTGATGCACTTGAATTTGCAAAATCATCAAAAGGTAGTATTTTCCAACTGAATAATAAAAAATATAAACTTCTAAAAAAATATACGAATGGAAGTTCAAATAACCAAGACTCACAATGGTAAATAACAAAGATTTTAAAACTAACTTTAGTTATATGCTAATTGAAGAAACTTCAAGTAAAAAGAAATATTTAAGTTACTTCGGTGAAATTAAAAATGATACTGATGTAACAGTTGAATTTTTAAATTATGTACACTTTATAACTGATACTGGTGAGCAATTAAAATCTGAAGCAGGTTTAAATTCAGGACCATTAGCCAAAAACTATCACGCCAAAACTAAGGGTAAAGGTTTTTCAATGGTTCCAATTGATTACCAAGATAATTTGCCTAAAGAGATTGCTGTAACAATAGAACCTCCACACGATAATCATTCAATGTCTCCATATGGTAATGAAATATATCTTAAACTTTCTGAAAATGGAGAGAAACTCAAATCAAAAATAAAACCGTTAGTTACTGTATCTAACGAAAATAAAACGTTAAATGAAAAAACGACTAATTCAAAAATTTCTTCCAAAAATTATAAAATTGATAAATCTGAAAATGATGATGAATTATCTGAGGAAGTATTAATTCCTCCCAGTGAATATAATTATTTTGTGGATGAATATAATAAACTCGTGACACCTGATAAACAAATGAATCACGTAACTAGAGATGTAACTATAAAAGAATATGATGATATCTATTATAGATGGGAAAAAGCACACGAACAGAAAATGGCTCAAGAGGAAGCCGAGTTTCAACGTCAGATGAGAGAAGAAGATGCTGAATTTGAACGGCAAATGAAGAAAGAACAAGCTAAAATGGATAGAGAAGATGCTGAGTTAGAGCGCCAATTAGAAGAAGATTCATCTTATTAAAACCATACACTGAATAACCTCAA
>NZ_JAANBJ010000015.1:0-38313 GCF_011394325.1 Staphylococcus sp. 11007852
ACGAACCCCAAGTACAAATTGTACTTGGGGTTCTTCGTTTATCTAGCTGTAAATCTTGATAGCAAGTGAGTGGCTCAAAAAAACGGCATACGTTCACTTGCTTTTATAATATCTTTTGTATAAAAGAATTGTTTTCCTTGGCCTGTATAAGCAGGTTCTAAAATTAAATTCGTTGTTGCAGCATATAACCATTTGGGATGAATACCTGAATTTAGAATGTCTTGAAATTCTTGGAAATCTTTATTCCAATCTAAATGTATGTCCATGTTTTTCACCTCAGTTGTATTATAGAACGTATGTACGTGTTTTTGAAGTATATTCACTTAATTGTCGAACATTCATGCATAGGCAAGCGAACAAAAGCGTGATAGGATTAATTTAAAATGAGGGAAAAGGAGAATTTTGATGAAAGGACCTTTGAATAAACAACTAGAAACATGGTCGAAAACAGCACCGATTTCGATGCATGTACCTGGACATAAGAACGCAACCATCGGTGATTTGTCATATGTAAATGGGAAGAATGATATCACTGAAATTACAGGTTTTGACGATTTGCATCATGCGGAAGGTGTTTTAAAAGAAAGTATGCAGATGATTCAACGTCATGAGGATTACGATGCATTTTATCTCGTTAATGGAACGACGAGTGGTATTTTGTCGGTCATACATGCGTTTTGCAATGTGCCAGGTGACGTTATTATGGCGCGCAATGTTCATAAATCTGTCTTTAATGCGCTAGATTTAGGTCATCAACGTGCCAGTATTTTACCAACTGAGGTCGACAATAATACACTTCAATATGTAAAACCAATATTTTCTCCCTCTCATTTATACTGTGGAAAATTAGCTGTTCTCACGTATCCCAATTATTATGGCCAAACGTTCGACATCCAATCTACGATACAACACTTTCATCAACAGCATATTCCCGTACTCGTAGATGAGGCTCATGGGGCGCATTTTGATATTCAAGGATTTCCCAATTCTGCTTTAAACTATGGTGCAGATTATGTGGTGCAGTCTTTTCATAAAACGTTACCAAGTTTAACGATGAGTTCGGTATTGTATATCCATAAAAAAGCACCGCAACGTGACATTGTGACGCATCTCTTACAAACTTTTCAATCTTCAAGTCCATCCTATTTATTGATGGCGAGTTTAGAATCAGCAAACGGTTTTTATCAATCTTATCAAAGCGACTACTTTTTTGAACATCGTACAAAAGTGATTCAAGCGCTACAGGAAAAGCATTTAAGCCTCACACAAGTGGATGATCCATTAAAATTGTTGATTCATCACCCTGCATTATCGGGCTATGAACTTCAACAACTGATGGAAGCTGAGCATATTTATGTAGAACTTGCAGATGAGAAACATGTGTTATGGATATTGCCACTATGGCACGAGGGGGATACATTTCCTATGAATGCGTTATTGCACCGTATTCGTCAACTGAATTTGCCCCATAGCATCAATAATCAGAGGTTGATGCCAAATGTGCTATATAAAGAAGAGGGTGTCTATATGCCTGACGTATTTGACCGGGTGCGTGATGTCCATTATCTTGATGCTGAAGGTGCAATTTTAGCCCAACATCTCATTGTATATCCTCCAGGTATCCCTACTTTATTAAAGGGAGAAAAAATGAACGCATCTATGATAAAATTAATAGACTATTGGCATAAAAGAGGGCTTCGTGTAGAAGGACTTAGTGAAGGTAAAATTAAAGTGAAGGATGACTAACATGGCATTATTTATTACGATAGAAGGACCTGAAGGCTCTGGGAAAACAACCGTTTTAAAAGCAGTGGTGGAGCAACTTTCGAAAGATTATGATGTGATTGCTACGCGTGAACCAGGCGGGGTTAAAACAGCAGAAGCCATACGTAACATTTTATTAGAAGGAGATGCGATGGATCCACGTACTGAGGCATTATTGTTTGCAGCAGCCCGTCGTGAACATCTTGTAGAAAAAGTGTTACCTGCGCTCGATAAAGGCATTACGGTGATTTGCGATCGTTTTATAGACAGCTCACTTGCTTATCAAGGCTATGCGCGTAAAATTGGGGTGGAAGCGATTCAAACAATTAATGATTTTGCGATAGAAGGTCATGCGCCTGATTTAACGTTATATTTAGATATTCCTGCAGAAGTGGGGCAAGCGCGTATTATGCAAAATCAGCGTGCTCAAAATCGTCTTGATAAAGAAGATAAAGCATTTCATGCACGTGTAATCGATGGGTATCAACAATTGATTCAAAGTCATCCAAAACGTTATGAAGTGATTGATGCGACGCAGTCAATTGATGCTGTAATCCAAGATGTGTTAATGGTTATTAAGCAACGTTTAGCACAGTAAGTCATTCAATACAAAACAAAATACATCATGTTTTAAGTGTAAAAAATAGTTTATAATGTAATGAACACATCCATTTGAATTTTGTGATTCATCCATGAGTGTTGACGTGACATATGATATAATATTGTTCAAGAGGTGCATGAGACTATGAAAATGATAATTGCAATTGTTCAAGACCAAGACAGTCAAGAACTCTCTGACCGACTCGTCGAAAATAATTTTAGAGCAACAAAACTCGCTTCAACAGGTGGTTTTTTACGCGCAGGGAACACAACATTCTTAAGTGGTGTGGATGATGATCGTGTAGACGATATACTCGAAGTGATTAGTCAAACATGTGGAAACCGCGAGCAATTGGTTTCTCCAATTACACCGATGGGTGGCAGTGCGGATTCGTACATTCCTTACCCAGTTGAAGTAGAAGTAGGCGGGGCAACCGTTTTTGTAATGCCAGTCGAATCGTTTCACCAATTTTAGATGATAACGAAGGTTGTGGCGGCGTATGCGGGTCTTTAAGGCGGTGTATACGACTGTCCAACCTTTTTTCTTTAAATATGTGTTTTATTAGATGATTTTTAAATTAATTCAAATCATCAGGATGGAAGATAAAGGAGTTGTGACATGAAAGAAATAGATCAATTATTAAAAGCTTATGCGAATGAAAAGCTTTCACATGCCTATCTATTTGAAGGTGATGATTTAGAAACGATGATCGAAACGGCTGAGGCCTTTGCGATGAATATTTTATGTCAAGACAACGACCAATGCAAAACTAAAATAGAAGCGCGCAATCATCCTGATTTTCATTATGTCAAAACAGATGAAACAACAATTAAAAAGGAACGCATTGAGCAACTTGTGCACCATATGAATCAATTGCCAATCGAAAGTGACTATAAAGTTTATATTATTCAAGATTTTGAACGTTTAACTGTGCAAGGTGAAAATAGTATTTTAAAATTTTTGGAGGAACCGCCTTCTAATACAATTGCGATACTCATTTCATCTAAACCGGAACAAATTTTAGACACGATACATTCAAGATGCCAACATGTCTATTTTAAACCGATGCATCGTCACACGTTTATTGAACGCCTTGTTGCGCACGAGGAAGTGTCGAAGCCGGTGGCTGAATTATTAAGTACATATACGACACAGTTTGAAGAGGCACGTCAATTAAATGAGGAATATGATTTAACACAATTGCGCAAACAACTATTACAATGGTGTGAGCGTTTGTTGAAGCAACGTGAGATGGCATTAATAGGTATTGTGGAGTTGTTAAAACATGCGAAAAATCGTCGGCTCCAACTACTGGCATTGGCGGGGATTAATGCGTATTTTCAAGACATGATGTATGTCAAATCAGGCATGACCTCGCGCATTACATTTTCAGAACTACAATCTTATTATGAATCACGTGCGCAACAATTAAGTTATCGCCACTTAACCTACATTATCGAACAAATTACTGAAGCACATAAAAAGCTCAATCAAAATGTAAATCCGACACTTGTATTTGAGCAAATTGCAATTAAAGTGAAGGGGTGATGCACATGTGCATGGTAGTAGGTGTTTATTTTAAAAAGGCCAATACCTTAGAATATTACGCACCTTGTCCGGGTGACTTAGATGAAGGTACACGTGTTGTAGTAGAATCTCAACGCGGTTATGAAATGGGGATGGTCAAACATGAACCAAAAGCAATTAATGGTGAAGATGTGGCACAACCTTTAAAGCCTGTGTTACGTGTGGCCACAGAAGAAGATCTTAATGCGCATGAAGCAAATGAAGTTGCTGCCGATGAAGCGTTAGCTTTATGTAAAACGTTTGTATCTGAACTTGAACTAGACATGCGTTTAGTGAATTGTGAGTATACGTTAGACCGCTCTAAAGTGATTTTTAATTTCACTGCAGACGAGCGTATTGATTTCCGTAAATTGGTACGTTTACTGGCGCAAAAATTAAAAACGCGTATAGAATTAAGACAAATCGGTGTGCGTGATGAAGCGAAACTTTTAGGTGGTATCGGTCCATGTGGGCGCTCATTATGTTGCTCTACATTTTTAGGTGACTTTGAACCTGTGTCTATCAAAATGGCGAAAGATCAAAACTTATCATTGAATCCATCGAAAATATCAGGCGCTTGTGGGCGTTTAATGTGTTGCTTGAAATATGAAGATGACATGTATGAAGCTGCACGTGAACAACTTCCTGACGTAGGTGACGTCATTGATACACCTGAAGGTCGTGGAGAAGTTGTAAGTTTAAATGTCATTAATGTAACGATGCACGTTAAAGTTGAAGGATACGAACAAACGTTGGAATATCATATTGAAGAATTAAAAACAATGAATTAAGGAGGAGGGCCATTGGATCGAAATGAACTTTTCGACCGCTTAATGCAACTCGAGCAAAATGTGATGTTGATTCAAGAAAATATGCAACAACTTAAAGCATTAACGGTAGAACTTGTTGAAGAAAATGTGGCATTACAAACGGAAAATGATCATTTGAAATCATTATTACATCAACAACAAGCGACTTCAGAGCAAGAGGCGACGAAAGTGAAAAAACGTGCCACAAAACAACTTCAAAGTCGTGAATATTTTGCGAAATTATACCACGAAGGTTTTCATATTTGTCATGATGTATTCGGTAAACATCGGAAAGGTGAAGACTGTATATTTTGTTTAAATGTATTAAATAGTAAGCGAGACCATGAGTAATTCGAATTGAGATATGGTGGAAAAACGATAAGAGGTGGCAGAGTGTTACGACAGGGCGAGCGTTTAGATTATTTGGTCAAAGAAAATTTGCGAATTATTCAAAACGATGCAGTATTTTCTTTTTCAACCGATGCGTTACTTCTTGGGCATTTTACAAAACCAAGAACGCGTGATCGCATTTTAGATTTATGTACAGGAAATGGTGTGATTCCACTATTATTGTCCGCAAAAGGATCCAATCATATTACAGGTATTGAGATTCAACCAACGCTGGTTGATATGGCTCAACGTAGTGTAGCGTATAATGATGTATCATCACGCATTGACATCCTTCATGATGATATACAGAATGTCACACGTCGTTTTAAACCTTCATCCTTCGATTTAATCACATGTAATCCACCGTATTTTAAAATCAATCAAATGAATCAACACCAAATTGAAGCACATAAAATCGCGCGACATGAGGTGTATTGTACGTTAGATGACTGTATTCGCGTCAGTGGTCATGCATTGAAACAAGGTGGCCGACTGATGATGGTGCATCGCGCAGAACGTGTGTTAGATATTTTTGAATCTATGCGCCGTTACGCTATAGAACCAAAACAGTTACATATGATATATAGTAAACCTGGAAAAGATGCGCAAACAATTGTTGTTGAAGGTCGTAAAGGTGGCAATGAAGGATTAAAACTTGCGCCCCCTTTTTATATTTATGATGCTTCTGGTGCGTATACGGATGAGATGAAGGCGGTGTATTATGGCTAACCATTATATTTATATCGTTCAGTGTAAAGATGCCTCGCTCTATACGGGTTATACAACGAATATCGAAGCACGTATCGCGAAACATAATGAAGGTAAAGGGGCTAAATATACAAAAACACGTCGTCCTGTTCAATTGATGTATCAAGAATGCTTTGACACAAAATCAGAAGCGTTAAAACGAGAACATGCCATTAAACAATTAAGTCGTGATGCGAAATTACGACTCATAAAAGGAGACTTAGCATGACACATTTATATTTAGTGGGAACTCCCATCGGTAATTTGGATGACATGACCTTTCGGGCGATTGACACACTTAAAACAGTAGATTTAATTGCATGTGAGGATACGCGTGTCACTAAAAAACTTTGCCATCATTTCGACATATCAACGCCATTACAATCCTATCATGATCATAATAAAGACCACATAACTACAGCGTTAATCAAAACGTTGTTAGACGGTAAATCAGTCGCACTCGTCTCTGATGCAGGGTTGCCGTTAATATCCGATCCTGGTTACGAACTGGTCTTGCAAGCACGCGGAGCGAAGATTCCAGTAACGCCTATTCCTGGTGCTAATGCGGGTTTAACCGCATTAATGGCGAGTGGGTTACCCTCTTTTGTATATACATTTCTAGGATTTTTGCCACGAAAAGCACGCGAGAAGAAAGCAATTTTAGAAGTGCGTATGTTTCAAGAGAGCACGTTGTTATTATATGAATCTCCTTATCGTGTCAAAGATACGTTAGAAGTCATTCATGACATTGACCCTGAAAGACACATCACCCTCGGGCGTGAATTAACGAAGAAATTTGAACAAATTACAACAGCAAAAGTGAAAGCGTTATTAGTATAACTAGATGATACGATTCCTTTAAAAGGTGAGTTCGTCATTCTTATCGAAGGACAAGAGGCGATTGAAACGACAAAGTGGTTTGAGTCACTCTCCATAGAAGATCATGTAGACCATTATATTCAGCAAAATATGAAGCCCAAACAAGCGATTAAACAAGTCGCAAAAGATCGGGAGATGTCGAGCAAAACGATATACAATGTCTATCATGATATAGAGGTATAACCTATGACATCAATTCGGCAAGATGTATCGTTGGTGGATTGAAAAAGACAGCGATTTTAGATATATTAGATAAGATAAGAAATGAGGAGGAGCGCTGATGGTAAAAGATACATTTTATATTACTACACCGATTTATTATCCAAGCGGTAATTTACACATTGGCCATGCATACTCTACTGTAGCAGGGGACGTTATTGCACGTTACAAACGTTTACAAGGATACGATGTACGCTATTTAACGGGAACAGATGAGCATGGACAGAAAATACAAGAAAAAGCTCAAAAAGCAGGCCAGTCTGAAATAGAGTATTTAGATAGCATGATTGATAGCATTAAAGCGTTATGGAAAAAACTTGATATTTCTAATGACGACTTCATTCGTACGACTGAAAAACGTCATACAGAAGTTGTTGAGAAAATTTTTGAAAAGTTACTAGAACAAGGTGATATTTACCTTGGCGAGTACGAAGGTTGGTATTCTGTTCCGGATGAAACGTACTATACTGAAACACAATTGGTTGAACCTGTATATGAAAATGGCAAAATTGTCGGTGGTAAAAGTCCGGATTCAGGTCATGAGGTAGAGCTTGTAAAAGAAGAAAGTTATTTCTTTAAACTCTCGAAATATACAGATCGTTTACTTGCATTTTATGATGAACATCCTGATTTTATTCAGCCTCCATCTCGTAAAAATGAGATGATCAATAACTTTATAAAACCTGGGTTAGATGATTTAGCGGTGTCACGTACCTCGTTTGACTGGGGTGTAAAAGTACCATCAAACCCAAAGCACGTCGTTTATGTATGGCTTGATGCGCTTGTAAACTACATTTCAGCGCTAGGTTATTTAACAGACGAAGATGAAATGTTTAAAAAATATTGGCCGGCTGACATTCATCTTATGGCAAAAGAGATTGTACGTTTCCATTCAATTATATGGCCGATTATTTTAATGGCATTGGATGTCCCACTACCTAAAAAAGTGTTTGCGCACGGTTGGATTTTAATGAAAGATGGTAAAATGAGTAAATCTAAAGGTAACGTCATGGATCCGAATGTGCTTATCGATCGTTATGGTTTAGATGCGACACGTTATTATCTCATGCGTGAATTGCCATTTGGTTCAGATGGTGTCTTTACACCTGAGGCTTTCGTTGAACGTACGAACTATGATTTAGCTAATGATTTAGGAAATCTTGTGAACCGTACGATTTCAATGATTAATAAATATTTTGACGGTCAATTACCAGCTTATCAAGGGCCACAACACGAACTTGATAAAGATATGGAACAGATGGCATTAGATACTGTGAACGCATATCATGAAAGTATGGATAACTTACAGTTTTCTGTAGCATTAGCGACGGTGTGGAAGTTTATTAGCCGTACCAATAAATATATCGACGAAACGACGCCTTGGGTGTTAGCAAAAGATGATACGCAAAAAGAGATGCTTGGTAATGTTATGGCACATTTAGTTGAAAACATTCGTTATGCCGCTGTGTTGTTACGTCCATTCTTAACGCATGCACCGTATCAAATTTTTGACCAATTAAACATTCAAGATCAAGCTTTACATGAATTTGATAGCTTAAAAGCTTACGGTCAACTTAAAGACGACATTACGGTCTCTTCTAAACCAACGCCAATTTTCCCACGTTTAGATGTGGCTGCTGAAGTGGAATATATAAAAGCAAGTATGCAACCCCCTAAACCTGAAGTAGAAGATGTACCGGCGAAAGCACAAATTGATATTAAAGATTTTGATAAAGTTGAAATTAAAGCAGCAACAATTATTGATGCTGAAAATGTAAAAAAATCGGATAAATTATTAAAAATTCAAGTCGATTTAGACCATGAACAACGCCAAATTGTATCGGGTATTGCGAAATTTTATCAACCTGAAGATATTATTGGTAAAAAAGTGGCGGTTGTTACAAATTTAAAACCTGCAAAATTAATGGGACAAAAATCAGAAGGTATGATTTTATCTGCTGAAAAAGACGGCGTATTGTCTTTAGTGAGCTTACCTAATGCGGTTCCTAATGGTGCAATTATTAAGTAATTCCCATCTGAAATGATAAGGTACGCATAAATTAGCAACTGAAATGAACCTTATTTTGCATTGAGGCTAAATTGAAAGACACTTAGGGGTGGGACATGCACATCAAATAGTTCATAATTTGATGCCAGTCTCACCCCTTTAATACGACATAGGAGGAATGACAATGTTAATCGATACACACGTACATTTAAATGCGGATCAATATGATGAAGATTTAGAAGCGGTCATTGACCGTGCGCGAGACGCGGGTGTAGATCGCATGTTTGTAGTAGGTTTTGATACAAAAACGATTGAACGTGCGATGAAATTAATTGATGACTATGATTTTATTTACGCCATTATCGGTTGGCACCCAGTGGATGCGATAGATTGTACAGATGAGCGTTTAGATTGGATTGAATCCTTATCGCAACACCCAAAAGTTATTGGTATAGGTGAAATGGGCTTAGATTACCATTGGGATAAATCACCGAAAGAGATTCAAAAAGAGGTATTTAGAAAACAAATTGCATTAGCCAAACGTGTGAAATTACCGATTGTGATTCACAACAGAGATGCAACGCAAGATTGTATCGACATTTTATTAGAAGAACATGCTGAAGAGGTAGGGGGCATCATGCATAGTTTTAGTGGTTCACCAGAAATTGCAGATGTTGTCACACAAAAACTAAACTTTCACATTTCACTTGGTGGCCCAGTAACGTTTAAAAATGCGAAACAACCGAAAGAAGTGGCGAAACATGTACCGTTAGATCGTCTGTTAGTAGAGACAGATGCCCCATTTTTAACACCGCATCCATATCGCGGTAAACGTAATGAACCTGCTCATGTGACGCTCGTCGCACAACAAATCGCTGAATTACGCGGCATTTCATATGAAGAAGTAGCGCAACAAACTACTCAAAATGCAGAACGCTTGTTTAACTTGAGTTAAAAAGAGGTGCCTAAGTGAAAATAAATGAATTTATCGTTGTAGAGGGTCGTGACGACACTGAACGCGTCCAACGTGCTGTTGAATGTGATACGATTGAGACGAATGGCAGTGCGATTGACCGTGCGTGCTTAGATGTTATTCGTAAAGCGCAAGAGACACGAGGTGTCATCGTACTTACCGATCCGGATTTCCCGGGTGATAAAATTCGCAATACCATTCGCGATGCTGTGCCAGGTGTCAAACATGCCTATATTGACCGCGAAAAAGCGAAAAATAAACGTGGTAAAATTGGTGTGGAACATGCGTCATTTGATGCTATTCGTGAGGCGTTAATGCATGTTTCTTCACCTTTATCAGAATCTGAAGAAACAATCGATAAAGCGACACTGATTGATTTGGGACTTATCATTGGTCCAGATGCAAGACGTCGCCGTGACATAGTTGGACGTCAACTACACATTGGTCATTCAAATGGGAAACAATTATTAAAGAAACTCAATGCGTTTGGTTATACAGAACAAGACGTGCGCCGCGCATTAGGAGAAGAGGAGTAACACATTATGCATGAGAAAGATATCGCTACCCCAACCCGCACCCGTGCATTACTAGAACAATATGGCTTTAGTTTTAAAAAGAGCTTAGGTCAAAACTTTTTAATTGATGTAAATATTATCAATAATATTATTCATGCGAGTGGTATCGACGAACGCACAGGAGTCATCGAAGTGGGACCGGGTATGGGATCGTTAACTGAGCAACTTGCTAAAAACGCTAAACACGTCATGGCTTTTGAAATTGATCAACGTCTCATTCCTGTTTTAAAAGATACATTATCACCATACGACAATGTAACAGTGATTAACGAAGATATTTTAAAAGCAGATGTCAAAACAGCGATAAACACGCATTTAGCGGATTGCGACAAAATTATGGTTGTTGCTAATTTACCTTACTATATTACAACGCCAATTCTATTATCGTTACTCGAGTCTAACTTAAATATTGATGGTTACGTTGTCATGATGCAAAAAGAAGTCGGGGAACGCTTAAATGCGGCTGTTGGGACAAAAGCATATGGCTCATTATCTATCGTAGCGCAATACTATACTGAAACGTCTCGCGTACTTACAGTGCCTAAAACGGTCTTTATGCCACCACCGAATGTTGATTCGATTGTAGTTAAATTAATGAAACGGTCGACACCTATCGTCCAAGTGAACAGTGAACAACAATTTTTTAAATTGACGAAAGGTGCATTTGGACAACGTCGAAAAACCATTTTTAATAACTATCAAAATGTATTTCAAAATGGTAAAAGTTTGAAAACGGAAATTATGGCATGGCTAGAAGCCGCTGGAATTGATCCTAAACGCCGTGGCGAAACGCTTTCTATACAAGAATATGCACGTTTGTATGCAGAGTTGGAAAATTTCCCAAAATTGACATTATAAAATGATTGACTTTCTAAACTGGCATTGATAAAATTAAAATTTTATTTGACCTCAACGCCCTAAATGTGTTATACTACACTAGTAGCGAGGTGGAGCAATATGCCGAAATCTATTATAGACATCAAAAATCGTCTTGATTGTCAGTTAGGAAATCGTATTGTACTAAAAGCTAATGGGGGACGTAAAAAAACAATTGAACGTTCTGGTGTGTTAAAAGAAACATATCCTTCTGTGTTCATTGTTGAATTAGACCAAGATAAGCACAACTTCGAACGAGTGTCCTATACTTATGCGGATGTACTTACTGAAAATGTACACGTATCATTTGTAGAGGAAGACTTACAACAAGAAGCAGCGGCGCAATAATACTTATTTGATTGATAAGTTGTACATATTTGAGAGTGGGAATGGAATCTTTAGGAGTGGATTTCATCGTCTCGCTCTTTTTTAGTGTGCGACGTCATAAGAAGTGTTGTATTTATTATTAATTAGAATAAATGAATGATTGATAATGCCAAAAGTTAGATTTGGTTACTTTTTAAATATTTAGCTTATGAGCGCCTCCATCATTAATGGAGTTATGGTAAAATCACAGTAATACCATTTAAAAAGAGGAAATGATAGTATGATTTATGAAACGGCTCCTGCTAAAATTAATTTAACGTTAGATACATTATTTAAGCGAGAAGACGGTTATCACGAAGTGGAAATGATTATGACGACTATTGATTTAAATGATCGATTATCTTTTGAAAAGCGTCATGATGATAAAATCGTACTTCACGTTGATGAAACGTATATTCCATCGGATGATCGTAATTTAGCTTATCGTGCGGCACTTTTAATGAAAGAAGCCTATCAGATTAAAGAAGGCGTGACGATTACTTTAGAGAAAAACATTCCGGTTGCTGCCGGTTTGGCAGGTGGTTCTAGTGATGCCGCTGCAACAATGCGTGGGATGAATCGTCTATTTGAATTGAATAGAAGTTTGGATGAATTAAGTGCGTTATCGGCAGAAATAGGGTCTGATATTCCATTTTGCGTTTACGGAACGACTGCTTTATGCCAAGGTCGCGGTGAAAAAATTACGTTACTCGATCGACCACCTTCATGTTGGGTCATTGTCGCGAAACCGCAAGCTGGGTTGTCCACACCAGAAATTTATAATGGTCTTAATTTGAACCTTCCATTTGATGTGCATACATCAGCATGTATGGATGCGATTAAACAGCAAGATTACTTAGGTGTATGTCAAAGTTTATCCAATCGTTTGGAACCAGTTTCTATGGCCTTACAACCTGAAATTCAAAAAATAAAAGAGAACATGTTAAACAATGGTGCGGATGGTGCGTTGATGAGTGGCAGTGGTCCCACTGTGTACGGTTTTGCGCAACGAGAACGCCAAGCACGTCATATTTATAATGCCATTTGTGGATGCTGTAACGATGTGTATTTAGTGCGTACATTAGGATGATTTTTGAAAGGAATTGATGATGCATGAGATATAAAAGAAGTGAACGTATCGTCTTCATGACACAATATTTAATTAACAACCCGAATAAGCTCGTGCCACTCACGTTTTTTGTAACGAAGTTTAAACAAGCAAAGTCATCAATTAGTGAAGATGTCCAAATCATTAAAGATACGCTTATTGAAGAAGGACTTGGAACGATAGAAACGGTGGCAGGTGCGAGTGGTGGTGTGCGCTACAGACCTGAAATGCAAAAAGCAGAGGCGGAAGCAGTGATTGAAGAATTAATCCACTTACTTCAAGAAAAAGAAAGGTTACTGCCTGGAGGCTATTTATTTTTATCAGATTTAGTAGGCAATCCACCGCTTTTAAAACAAGTGGGTAAACTTATTGCGACGATTTATATGCATGAAGATTTGGATGCGGTCGTAACTATCGCAACGAAAGGGATATCGCTAGCCAATGCGGTCGCGAGTGTATTGAATTTACCAGTTGTCGTGATACGTAAAGATAATAAAGTGACTGAAGGGTCCACTGTTTCAATAAATTATGTATCAGGTTCAACACGAAAAATCGAAACAATGGTATTATCTAAACGTACACTAAAAGAACACTCAAAAGTTTTAATTGTAGATGACTTCATGCGTGCGGGTGGTTCGATTAATGGTGTAATCAATTTAATGAATGAGTTTAAGGCTGAAGTAAAAGGGGTATCGGTACTTGTAGAATCTAAAGAAGTCAAGCAAAGATTAATAGAGGACTATACTTCCTTAGTACGGTTGTCCGATGTCGATGAGTATAACCAAGCGTTTAAAGTCGAAGCGGGGAATAGCCTTTCTAAATTTAATAATTAAAAAGGAGCGTTTATCGTTATGCAAACAATTAACACAGATAAAGCGCCTGCTACAGTTGGACCCTATTCACATGCATCTATTGTCAATGGTATGGTCTATACGTCAGGGCAAATACCTTTAAATTTAGAAGGTAATATTGTAAGTGATGATGTTGAGGCACAAACTAAACAAGTGTTTGAAAATTTGAAAGCTGTACTAGAAGCAGCAGGATCTGATTTAGATCACGTTGTGAAAGTGCTCGTTTTCTTATCCGATATGGAACATTTCCAAAAGGTGAACGATGTTTACGGCACGTACTTTACGTCGCATAAACCGGCGAGAAGTGCAGTTGAAGTGGCACGTTTGCCAAAAGATGTTAAAATTGAAATCGAAGTCATCGCTGAAGTAAAGGATGTATAATATACACTTGAACTTCTTAAATCACTACATTTTCTAACTTATATACTATGGGGGGCTCACTACATGAAAGTGACAGATGTCAGACTTAGAAAAATACAAACAGATGGAAGAATGAAAGCGCTCGTGTCTATTACACTTGACGAATCATTCGTTATCCATGACTTGCGCGTCATTGAAGGCAATTCAGGACTTTTCGTAGCAATGCCAAGCAAACGTACACCAGATGGTGAATTCCGCGACATTGCGCATCCAATCAATTCAGAAATGCGTCAAGAAATTCAGGATGCAGTAATGAAAGTATATGAAGAGACTGATGAAGTCATTCCTGCTCAGAATGATGACAATAAAGAAGAATCTGAAAATAACGCTGAAGCGTAATTTTCAGTCCTATACACAGGGTTTTGAAGTTATAAAAAGGTAACTTCAAAACCCTTTTCTTGTGATATGCCCGTTTATCTTGAAAGTTTTGATTACTTCATGAAAGTATGCTAATGGATACATCATGTCATCATGGATATAAGTGCTTCAAATAATTGAACGCAAATGGTGTTGCTATACACCATTTTAAAAATTATTTTTTTAGTTGTAATGGGATATCATTTCAGAGGTTATGCGTCTTCAACGCATCGAATGCTTAAATATTTACGCGCATGAAACTTCAATTCTTCTTTTACTCCTTGAAAGTGACAGTTCGCATAAATTATAATTGTATAGAAGTGTAAAAAAACTGGAGGGTTCATTCCATGCAAAAACATGCAGTCGTTTTAGCAGCTGGTAAAGGTACACGCATGAAGTCTAAGAAGTTCAAAGTGCTTCATGAAGTGGCTGGAAAGCCTATGATTGCCCATGTTATCGATCAAGTGAAATCAACAGGTATTGATAATATCGTTACAATTGTAGGACACGGTGCTGAAAGCGTGAAAGAAACATTAGGGGACGTTTCTAAGTACAGTTTTCAACAAGAACAACTCGGAACAGCGCATGCGGTGCAACAAGCCGAAGCGCATTTGGGACACTTAACAGGTACAACGATTGTTGTTTGTGGTGATACACCGCTTATTACTGGTGAGACATTAACGCAACTCATTGCACACCATGAGGCATCTGAAGCACAGGCAACAGTATTGTCCGCAACGACAGCGCAACCATTTGGATACGGTAGAATAGTGCGTGATTCTAGTAGTGGCGCACTTAAACGCATCGTTGAAGAAAAAGACGCAAACGATGAGGAAAAACAAATTACGGAAATTAGTTCGGGAATATTTGCATTTGATAACCAAACGTTATTTACATTATTAAAAGACGTTGACAATCACAATGCTCAAGGTGAATATTATTTGCCACAAGTCTTGACTTTGATTTTACAACAATCAGGAAAGGTTGCGATTTACCACACAAATCATTTTGATGACATTTTAGGTGTTAATGATCGTGTTGCGTTAAGTCGTGCAGAACAACTATATCGTACACGCACAAATCACATGCATATGCGCAATGGTGTGACACTACTTGATCCTGCTACTACGCATATCGGTGCGGATGTGAAAATTGGTGCAGATACTGTGATTGAAGCAGGCGTTAAACTTTCAGGAAATACAGTGATTGGTGAAGATGTGGTTGTAGGTCAGTATTCTGAAATCCATGACAGCGTAATTGAAGATGGCGTTACAATTAAACAATCCGTTATTTCTGAAGCAAAAGTAGGTCGGAATTCTAAAATTGGTCCATTCGCACAACTTAGACCGGGCAGTGATTTAGGCGCAGAAACAAAAGTGGGCAACTTTGTTGAAATTAAAAAAGCGCGTCTTGACGATGGTGCGAAAGTATCTCATTTAAGCTACATTGGAGACGCTGAAATCGGTGCACGCACGAATATTGGTTGTGGATCAATTACGGTGAACTATGATGGTGTGAATAAGTTCAAAACAATTGTAGGCAAAGATGCTTTTATTGGATGTAACACAAACTTAGTTGCGCCTGTATCCGTTGGTGATGGTGCGTTAATTGCTGCTGGTTCCACAATTACTGATAATGTTCCGGAAGAAAGTTTGGCACTCGCACGTGCAAGACAAACAACGAAACCTGGATATTTAAACAAAGAGAAATAGACTTTCAAAGCGATAAGATGCTTAAAACATATCAATTCATAAACCCTAAATTATATTGGAGGATAAAACATGTTAAACACCGAATATAAAAATTCGTCTTTAAAAATTTTCTCGTTGAAAGGTAATGAACCCCTTGCTCAAGAAGTAGCAGATCACGTTGGTGTTGAATTAGGTAAATGTACAGTTAAACGTTTTAGTGATGGTGAAATTCAAATCAATATCGAAGAAAGTATTCGTGGTTGTGACGTCTTTATTATTCAACCTACATCTAACCCTGTAAACGTTCATTTAATGGAACTTTTAATTATGATTGATGCATGTAAACGTGCATCAGCGGCGAACATTTCTATCGTGGTACCGTATTATGGTTATGCACGTCAAGATCGTAAAGCGCGTAGTCGTGAACCGATTACAGCAAAATTAGTGGCAGATTTATTCGAAACTGCTGGCGCTGACCGCATGATTGCATTAGACCTTCATGCGCCACAAATTCAAGGATTCTTCGATATTCCAATCGATCACTTAATGGGTGTACCTATTTTAGCGGATTACTTCTTAAATAATAAAGACATTGATCCAGATAAATATGTGGTTGTTTCTCCAGACCACGGTGGTGTGACACGTGCACGTAAACTTGCAGACTTCTTAAAAACACCAATCGCGATTATTGATAAACGTCGTCCAAAACCAAATGTTGCCGAAGTCATGAATATTGTCGGTGAAATTGAAGGGCGCACAGCAATTATTATCGACGATATTATCGATACAGCAGGGACAATTACGCTCGCAGCACAAGCTTTAAAAGACAAAGGTGCGACAGAAGTTTATGCATGTTGCACACACCCAGTATTATCTGGTCCAGCTAAAGAGCGTATTGAAAATTCAGCGATTAAAGAATTAATTGTGACGAACTCGATTCAACTTAAAGACGATCAAAAGCCAAGCAATATCATTGAATTGTCAGTGGCTGAACTTCTTGCACAAGCGATTGTACGTGTATACGAACGCGAATCAGTAAGTGTATTATTTGATTAATCGGTGTTGACTTAATTGTTAAATTTGTGTAAAATACTTCTGTTCGTGTCATAACGGACAAATACACACTTGCAAGCGACGCACAGTTGATGGGCAAGTGCTTGCACATAAGTGCATCAAGAAAGGTGGAAACGAAATATGGCTTCTTTAAAGTCTATTATTCGTAAAGGTAAACAAACACGCGGTGAATTACGCAAAATCCGTGAAGCAGGTAAAGTACCAGCAGTTGTTTATGGATACGGTACTAAAAACGTATCTGTAAAAGTTGATGAAGTAGAATTCATCAAATTAATCCGTGAAGTTGGACGTAACGGTGTTATTCAATTAGGCGTTGGTTCAAAAGAAATCAAAGTTATGGTATCTGATTACCAATTTGATCCACTTAAAAACCAAATCACTCACATCGACTTCTTAGCAATCAACATGAGCGAAGAGCGTACTGTAGAAGTACCTGTAAGCTTAGTTGGTGAAGCGAAAGGTGCAAGTGAAGGTGGCGTTGTTGAACAACCATTATTCAACATCGAAGTAACTGCTACACCTGATAACATTCCTGAATCAATCGAAGTTGACGTTACAGAATTAGACGTTAACGACAGCTTATCAGTTGCTGACATTAAAGTATCTGGTGACTTCACAATTGAAACAGCTGCAGACGAAACAGTTGTATCCGTTGTTGCACCGACTGAAGAGCCAACTGAAGAAGAAATCGCTGCTATGGAAGGTGACGCTGAAACTGCTGAACCAGAAGTTATCGGTGAATCTACTGAAGAAGGCGAAGAAGATTCAGAAGAAAAAGAAGATAAAGAAGCGTAATCTTTATCCACTTGTTAGACATAATAACGTGCCTAGTGCCGTTATTATGTCTTTTTTGTGTTTAGGTATACGGCGTGCGCATACGTGTGCATTGATTAATAAGATAGGAACACAACGAGTTTATGAACCTAAAAGCATTTTGTTCATAAACTTTATTGGCATTTTGATTCACCCTTATAACTATTGAGTCATTACGGAAGCAAAATATAAAGCAATTTAAAACAGCCTATAGATAGATTCCGCAACTAAGATGTCTAGGGTGTTAGAAGCAAAAATTGAACTTATAAGTGCCAACCCTGTGATAGTGTTTAATTCTCGTCTATGACCTATTTTGTGTTAGTATGGAATATGATTAAACTGTAAAATAGATGATTTCAAGGAGGATACATGATGAAACTCATCGTCGGCTTAGGGAACGTTGGCAAAAAATACGAACAAACACGCCATAACATTGGTTTTGAAGTGATTGACCATCTTATAGAGCTTCATGATTTAAAACTAAACAAGCAGAAATTTCGCGGTGCATACACTGTCGCGCGTTTATTTGGTGAGAAAGTCGTATTTTTAGAACCCCTCACATATATGAATTTATCGGGTGAGGCGGTGCGTCCACTTATGGATTATTATAATATTGAAGTGGAGGATATATTAGTGCTTTATGACGATTTAGATCTTGCGCAAGGGCATATACGCCTTCGTCAAAAAGGCAGTGCGGGTGGTCATAATGGCATTAAATCACTCATTCAACATTTAGGAACACAAGAATTTAAGCGTATTCGTATCGGGATTGACCGTTCATCACGTATCCCTGTCGTTGATTATGTATTACAAAAATTCTCTGCTGAGGAAATGAAAATCATGCAACCGGTGATTGCACATGTTGCTGATGCAGTAGAGGCATTTATTCAAAACGAAAAATTTGAGAATATCATGAATCAATATAATGGTGAAATAAAGTGAAAACAATAATCAATGAAATAATCAATAGAGATCAACAATTTAAAGACCTTTCTGCACATGTAGGTGAAGACAATGTGCTCGTGACAGGACTCATGCCAAGCGCAAAAGCGGCAATGATTGCAGAACTTTATCATAATAGTCATCGACAAGTGTTATTAATTACAAATAATGTCTATCAAATGGATAAATTAGAAGCTGATTTATTACAATTTGTTCCCGATGATGAAGTATACAAGTATCCTGTTCAAGACATCATGACTGAAGAATTTTCAACGCAAAGCCCGGAGCTTATGAGTGAACGTGTGCGTACTTTGACGGCACTTGCTCATGAACGTCGTGGCTTGTTTGTCATCCCGTTAAACGGCTTGAAAAAATTAGTGACGCCAAAAGCGATTTGGCAAGATCATCAAATCCAACTCAATATAGGGGATGAATTAGATGTCGAGCGCTTGTTAACGCACCTTGTAAATATGGGATATCGTCGAGAATCGGTCGTTTCTAATATCGGTGAATTTTCTTTACGCGGCGGTATTATTGATATTTATCCGTTACTCGGTGAACCAGTACGTATTGAACTTTTTGATACTGAGGTAGATTCGATTCGGAAGTTTGATGTAGAATCACAACGCTCTTCTGACAATATTCAAAATGTCGATATTACATCAGCTCATGACTTTATCATCACCCCAGAGGTTCGGCGTCAATTAATAACGAATTTAAAAACGGCATATGAAACGACGCGTCCAAAAGTGGATAAGTCTGTACGCCAAGAAGTGAAAGATACGTATGATAGTTTTAATATTGTTGAAGATGAAATGTTTGATCCTCAAGTATTACGTCGTTTAATCGCATTTATGTATAATACGGAAACGACATTGCGCGATTATTTCAAAGATAATGCTATTGTATTGATGGATGAGTTCAATCGTATTAAGGAAACCGAAGAAACGTTAATAACAGAATCAGAAGACTTTCTTCAAAACTTAATTGAATCTGGAAAAGGGTTTATTGGTCAACGCTTTATGACGCATGATACAGTTGAACAATTGCTTAAACATACGCCTGTGACTTATTTCACATTATTTACAGCGTCGATGTCTGTGAAGCTCAATCATATGGTGAAATTTTCATGTAAACCGGTACAACAGTTTTACGGTCAATATGATATCATGACGTCTGAATTCCAACGTTATATGAAACAGGGCTACCGTATGGTTATTATTGCGGAAACGGAAACGAAAAAAGACCGCATCCAGTCGATGTTAAGTGAACTCCACGTTCCTACTCTTATGAATGTGGACCTAACGCAACTAGAAGCAGGGCACGCGGCCATTATTGAAGGAAGCTTATCTGAAGGGTTTGAACTCCCTTATATGTCGCTCGTCGTTGTGACGGAGCGAGAATTGTTTAAATCAAAACAAAAGAAAGCGTCGAAAAAAAGGCGCAAAACAATCAGTAACGCAGAAAAAATTAAATCTTATCAAGAATTGAATGTGGGGGACTATGTCGTTCATATTCATCATGGTGTGGGTCGTTATTTAGGTGTAGAAACGTTGGAAGTTGGAGACGTCCATCGTGACTATATGAAAATTCAATATAAAGGTACGGATCAATTATTTGTACCTGTCGACCAAATGGAACAAGTCCAAAAATACGTTGGGTCTGAAGATAAAACACCTAAATTATATAAATTAGGCGGAAGTGATTGGAAGAAAACAAAAGCTAAAGTTCAAAGTAGTGTCGAAGATATCGCTGATGAACTGATTGCTTTATATAAAGAACGTGAGAAGTCTGTAGGTTACCAGTTTAGTCCGGATACGGAAGAACAACACGTTTTCGAAATGGATTTCCCATATGAATTAACAGATGACCAAGCAAAGTCTATAGAAGAGATTAAAGGTGATATGGAACGTGCTCGACCGATGGATCGTTTGTTGTGTGGCGATGTGGGTTACGGTAAAACAGAAGTAGCCGTACGTGCTGCATTTAAAGCTGTTATGTCAGGAAAGCAAGTCGCTTTCCTCGTTCCTACAACGATTTTGGCGCAACAGCATTATGAAACGCTTATTGAACGCATGCGAGACTTCCCAGTAGAAATTCATTTAATGAGTCGCTTTAGAACGCCAAAAGAAATTCGCGAAACAAAAGAGGGGCTTAAGTCTGGCTTCGTCGACATCGTTGTTGGTACGCACAAATTGCTAGGGAAAACTGTTGAATATAAAGATCTAGGGTTACTTGTGGTTGATGAAGAACAACGCTTCGGTGTGCGCCATAAAGAAAAAATTAAATCATTAAAAGCAAATGTAGATGTGCTTACTTTAACGGCAACACCAATTCCAAGAACGCTGCATATGAGTATGCTTGGTGTGCGTGATTTATCGGTAATCGAAACGCCACCAGAAAACCGTTTCCCAGTTCAAACATATGTGTTAGAACAAAATGGTAATTTTATTAAAGAGGCATTAGAACGCGAATTATCTCGCGATGGACAAGTGTTTTATTTATACAATAAAGTACAATCTATTTATGAAAAACGAGAACAACTTCAAATGTTGATGCCTGAAGCGTCTATCGGTGTTGCGCACGGTCAATTACCTGAACGCGATTTAGAAGAAACAATGCTTGATTTCATCAATGGGGCTTACGATATCCTAGTTACAACAACGATTATTGAAACGGGTGTAGATGTTCCGAATGCGAATACATTAATTATTGAAGAAGCCGATCGTTTCGGATTGAGTCAGTTGTATCAATTACGTGGGCGTGTCGGTCGTTCGAGTCGCATTGGTTATGCTTATTTTCTTCATACACCAAATAAAGTGTTAAACGAAACAGCTGAAGAACGCTTACAAGCCATTAAAGAATTTACGGAACTAGGCAGTGGTTTCAAAATTGCGATGCGTGACTTAAATATTCGTGGCGCAGGTAATTTACTTGGTAAACAACAACATGGCTTTATTGATTCTGTCGGTTTTGACTTATACTCTCAAATGTTAGAAGAAGCAGTGAACGAAAAACGGGGTATTAAAGAAGTACAACACGTTCCAGAAATTGAAATGGACTTACGTTTAGATGCTTATTTACCGGCTGAATATATTCGCAATGAACAAGCGAAAATCGAAATTTATAAAAAGCTACGTGCGACTGAAACACTTTCACAGTTAATGGGTATTAAAGATGAACTCCTTGACCGCTTCAACGACTATCCTACAGAAGTGGCGCAACTACTTGATACTGTTGAAATCAAGGTTCATTTAATGAATGTCGGTGTGCAACATGTTAAAGATAAAGGGAAAGCCGTTGAAGTATTATTAACGAAACAAGGGACACAACGTATAGATGGTGAGGCACTCTTTAAAAATACGGAAGCTTTAGGGCGAGGTATGAAAGTAGGCGTTGAAGCAAAATGTATGAAAGTGACACTTACGAAAGGTACTCAATGGTTAGACGCACTTAAATTTTTAGCGAAAACAATTGAAGAAAGTATGATATTAGATCATGTCGAGTAAATCTGCTTTCAATGGTGTCGTTGTCTTAACGCTTGCATTAATCGTCGTTAAAATATTAAGTGCATTGTATCGTGTCCCGTATCAAAACATATTAGGTGACGATGGCTTATATGCATATCAACAAATTTACCCCATCGTCGCATTAGGTGTCGTCCTAGCAAGTAATGCAATTCCAAGTGCATTAACGCAAATTTTAGGAGGTAGAGAGGCCAATCGCTCGCTTATCCGCCGACTCATTATCGTACTTGAACTCATAGGGTCTCTCATTTGTCTCATCCTCTTTTTAGGCGCAGACCTTATTGCGTCCTTAATGGGTGATTCGCATTTAGCGCCGATGGTTCGCGCAGCAAGCGTTACATTTATCATCGTCGGTGTACTCGGTGTTTTGAGAGGGTATTTTCAATCGACTTTCGATATGAATAAGCCTGCATTTTCACAAGTTATTGAACAAGCCATACGTGTGAGTATCATTGTCGTGGTTATTGTCTTGTTTACACAATCGCGTTTATCGATTTATGATGCGGGGATGTGGGCGATTTTAGCATCATCTATAGGTTTTGTCGGAGCATCGCTCTTTTTATGGTGGTTTATGTCATTACCTAAAGTCACGCTTCCTCAAACGATTCCTTGGCGACAATTTGTCATTGCCACCGTTATTTTTGCATTGAGTCAACTGATTGTCATTTTATGGCAAGTCGTGGATAGTTTTACTATCATCAATATGCTCCAACACGGCCAAGGATTGACATTTCAAGACGCGATTACCCAAAAAGGGATATACGACCGCGGGGCTTCTTTTATACAAATGGGATTAATAGTAACGACTACATTTTGTTTTGTATTAATTCCATTATTAACAGACACCCAAAAAGCGGGGCGTTATGACCAAATGAACAGTTATGCAAATGCGTCATTAAAAATTACGATTGTTATGAGTTGTGCGAGTGCGATTGGCCTAATGAATTTGTTACCACTTTTGAATGCTGTGTTTTTTAAAAGTAACGACCTAACAATCACATTATCCATTTACATGTTAACGGTCATTTTTGTGTCTCTAATCATGATGTATATTGCATTACTCGAAGTTCAAAATCATTACCGAGTGGTTTTTATAGGGATTATTATAGGATTAGTCATCAAGCTACTATTGAATCTCATTTTAATTTTAAAGTTTGGTATTGTCGGTGCGAGCATTTCTACAGTTGTCGCACTAGTCGTTTTTGCAATCTATTTACACAGACATATGATTCAGTTGTATGCGCTCTATGCATTGCGTAAATTTTATTTGAAATTAGTTGTTGCTTTATTGACGATGACAGCTAGTGTACAATTAACGCATTACATCATCCCATCGATGTCTAGAATTGGAGGTCTTCTAGAATTAATTATCAGTGCGTGCATTGGTGTGGGAAGTTTAAGTGTAATGCTTGTGTGGATGCGTATTTTAAATGAAGACGAATGGGTGCATTTGCCATTTGGTGATAAAATCATTGAGATAATGAAAAGGAGAAAATCATGACACACCATATTACGATTATTGGTTTAGGTAATTATTGTTTAGACGACTTACCATTAGGTATCTATCGTTTTTTACAAAATCAATCTAAAATATATGTGCGAACGAAAGCGCATCCTGTGATATCAGAACTGCAAAATATTGACATTGAAAGCTTTGATGCGATTTATGAACAATACGATACTTTTGAACCTGTTTATGATGCGATTACAGATCAACTTTTACAACGCGCACAAACTGAAGATGTTGTCTATGCTGTGCCTGGTCATCCCCGTGTTGCAGAAACAACCACGCAATTGCTATTCCAAAAAGCAGCACATTATGATGTTGTGGTAGATGTGCGAGGTGGACGTAGTTTTATCGATGATGTGTTTGAAGCAGTAAAAATGGATCCGAATGATGGTTTTACGATGTTAGATGCAACCGCACTGGAAAAAGAAACATTGAATCCACGTACTACGACACTCATTACTCAAGTATATAGTGCTATGGTTGCTAGTGATTTAAAATTGACGCTCATGACGCGATATCCAGATGACTTTGAAGTCCATATCGTGGATGGTGCGAACCAGACAGGTGCGAAACGTTACACGTGCCCATTATATGAACTTGATCATAATGATGTCTTTACTAACCTTACAAGTGTCGTGGTTCCAGCTATTACTGAAGAAACAGCTTTATATGGTGATTTTGACTTCGCAGATCGAGTGATCGCAACATTAGTAGATGACGAAACAGGATGTCCATGGGATAAAGTGCAAACGCATGAATCATTGAAGCGCTACTTACTTGAAGAAACGTTTGAACTTTTTGAAGCGATTGACCATGAAGACGATTGGCATATGATTGAAGAATTAGGTGATATTTTACTGCAAGTTCTTCTACATGCTAATATTGGCCAAAAACAAGGCTATATGGAGACACGTGAGATTGTTGCAAGTCTTTCAGAAAAAATGATACGTCGTCATCCGCATATTTTTGCTGAGGGTCAAGCTGACAGTGTGGAAGATGTTAAATCGATTTGGTACGAGCAAAAAGCGGCGGAAGGTAAACCATCACGTGTTAAATTTGAAAAAATATTTGCGACGCACTTCTTAAAATTGTATGATGAAGTCAAAAATCAAGACTTGTCAGAAGAGGCGCTGCAAGCTTATTTAGAACAAGGGGGACATCATGAGACTCGATAAATATTTAAAAGTATCTCGCTTAATTAAGCGACGTACCTTAGCAAAAGAAGTGAGCGATCAAGGTCGTGTGAAAATCAACGGCCAAACCGCTAAAGCTGGTACAGATGTGAAAGTAGAAGATACGATAGAAATACAATTTGGACAAAAAATCGTGACGATTAAAGTCACTGGGCTTAATGAACATGCAACGAAAGAAAATGCTAAAGGGATGTATGAAATCTTAAAAGAGGAACGGATTGATTAGGGATACGAAGAAAGGTGACGCCGCATGAATGATAAAGTTCAAAATATCGGCAATCAATATACATCACAAAAAAACGCTAAAAAACGTCGGCATGAACAACGTAAACGTATTGTAAAAAAGCGTATTTTAGTTTTTGGTGGTATTTTATTAGCCATTATCGCAGTGATGTTAGTATTAGTATTTGCGCAAATGAAAAGTAATTCGGATGCTTCAAATGAACGTCAGGCGAAAGAAGAAGAATATCAAAAATTACAAGATAAAGAAATTGAACTTAAAGAGCAGCTTAACAATTTAAATGATCCATCTTATATCGAAAAAGTGGCGCGTGATGAATATTATTTAAGTAACGACGGTGAAATCATCTTTAAGTTACCTGAAGACCAACCGAAACAAAATAATAAGAAAAAGTAATAGACTGAGAAATAGCGCGTACACATGATGAGTTACATGGACATTCGATTAATGCAGTTTAAAGTCGAAAAATAGTGTGTTTCATTATCGTTTTAGTAAAATACGTAAATAAAATAGTGAATCATCAATTTGTCATTGTTAAAATACGGAAACAAACGTATAATAGAACTAAATATCGAATTCAGGAGGATGCATTAAAACAATGTCAATCGAAGTAGGAAGTAAGGTTAAAGGTAAAGTCACTGGTATCAAAAAATTCGGTGCATTTGTGGAGTTGCCTGAAGGTAAAAGTGGGTTAGTTCATATCAGTGAAGTCGCTGATAACTATGTAGAAAACGTAGAAGATCACTTAACTGTCGGGGATGACGTTGAGGTTAAAGTATTATCCATCGCCGATGATGGCAAAATCAGTCTTTCAATTAAAAAAGCCAAAGAGCGTCCACGTAGACAAAAACCGGCACAAAAACCAGAAGACTTTGAGAAAAAACTATCAAACTTCTTAAAAGATAGTGAGGATAAACTTACTTCTATTAAGCGTCAAACAGAATCTAGACGTGGTGGTAGAGGCGCGCGTCGCTAAATTTAATGCAAGGGGTTGAGAAACGAAGGCATACTTTGAATCTCAACCCTTATTTTGTGTGGGGGTTAAATGATGAAGGTAACTTGGAAAGCAGATGACCATATCGTTGTTGCAGTGTCCACTGGCATTGATAGTATGGTTTTGTTGCATCGATTATTACATCAATATCAAACGACATACAAACAACTTTCCGTGCTTCATGTACATCACGGATTGCGGCGCGGTTCTGACGAAGAAGCGGAGTTTGTGACACAATATTGTGAACAGTACGGTATCCCCATTTACGTCAAGCGGCTTCATTTACAACCTATTGTTGAAGCAGGGCGCAGCATTCAAAGTGACGCGCGCGCTGCACGTTATCGCTGGTTTGAAGATATGATGCATCAATTGAAAGGGGACGTATTAATGACGGCCCATCACTTTGATGATTTGATAGAAACCGTGTTCTACCGTATTTTTACTGGTAAAGTGTATCGTAGCGCTTTAGGCATGCAAGCATGTGAGCAACGTCACGGTTATCGTTTAATGCGCCCTATGTTGGAAGAAACTAAAAGTGACATTGCGACATATCAACACGATCACAACGTGCCATACTTTGAGGATGAAAGTAATCAAGATACAAAATATGTAAGGAATATGATTCGTCATGATATGTTACCGATTATCGACGACCACGAACAATTTAAAATTACGCATTTGAAAAAACTCTACGACATGCATCTAGAGTCTATCCGGGTTTTTGAACAGATGGCTGACGACTACATCGCAGTCCAAGTGAAACAAACCGACCATCAATATGAGATGTCTATCCAATCATTCAATAAATGTCCAGAACATGTTAGAATGATTATTCTGGATAAATTAATACAAAAATGGGAAAATATCGTACCGGTGAGTGATGTTCAATATCACCAATGGTTTGTGCAACTGACACAACCTATAGCACAAATTGAACTACATGCTTCAAACACATGGCGTATCAATAAGGTGTATGATAAATTAACCTTATCAACGGTTGAACAGGCACCATTACAATCGATGTATTTGAAGACGCCTGGCTATTATCAATTCGGTGATTATGAGATTAGAGTGGCGTCGCTTGATGCATTGCGTGGACCACTTCTTATAAGGACACGTCAAGATGGCGACCGCGTTCAACTACATTCCCATGGTCATAAAAAAGTATCGCGTTTAATGATTGATGCCAAAGTGCCTCAACATACGCGAGACCGTATACCAGTCATTGAAGATGCAACGGGTGACATAGTGGCTGTTGGCACGCTGTATCAACATATAAAAGTGAACCAAATAATAACAATCGCATATTTAGGAGATGAAAATAATGAGAAATGATTTGAAAGATGTATTACTTACGGAAACTGAAATTTATGATATTTGTGACAAGCTAGGTCATGCTATTACCGAAGATTACCGTGGTAAAGATTTACTATGTGTAGGGATTTTAAAAGGCTCTGTTTTATTTATGACAGATTTAATTAAGCGTATCGATACACCACTATCGATCGATTTTATGGATGTATCTAGTTACCATGGTGGTACGGAGTCCACTGGAGAAGTACAAATTTTAAAAGATTTAAGCACATCCATTGAAAATAAAGATGTCTTAATTATTGAAGATATATTAGAAACAGGTACGACTTTAAAATCTATAACAGAATTATTAGCGTCTCGTCGCGTCAAATCTTTAGAAATCGTGACGTTATTAGATAAGCCAAACCGTCGTAAAGCAGATATTGAAGCAAAATATGTTGGACGTCAAATACCTGATGAGTTTGTTGTAGGGTACGGCTTAGATTATAAAGAAAAATATCGTAATCTCCCATACATTGGAACATTAAAACCAGCGATTTATGAGCAATAATTTTAAAGAAAATGACTACGCATATCGTTGAAGGATGTTTGTCAATGTCTATTACTAGCCAGTCGTAATTAGATTATGGTAAAATTTTTGTTAGTTTTATATTTGAAGTAGGAGGAAACGACGCATGCAAAAAGCTTTTCGTAATGTGCTGTTTATAGCTTTAATCGGCGTTGTTATTTTTGGGCTTTTTTCTTGGATTAACGGAAATGGAAAAGTGCCTAAAGAGCTTACGTATAATCAATTTACACAACAATTAAAGGACGGCAAAATTAAGTCTTTAGAAATTCAACCGTCTCATAATGTGTATAAAGTGAGTGGTAAGTTAAACAACGGTGATGATTACTCATCAACGATTCTATTTAATAACGATAAAGAGCTAGAACAGGTTACTGATATTGCTCATAAACAGAAAGATTTAGAATTAACCGTTAAAGAAGAAGAAGGTCAAAGTGTGTTTGTAAGTATTTTAACGACACTGATTCCTGTCTTAATCATTGCACTTTTATTTATCTTCTTCTTAAGTCAAGCACAAGGTGGCGGTGGCGGCGGTCGTATGATGAATTTTGGTAAATCAAAAGCCAAAATGTACGATAATCAAAAACGACGCGTGCGCTTTACAGATGTTGCTGGTGCAGACGAAGAAAAACAAGAATTAATTGAAATTGTTGATTTCTTAAAAGACAATAAGAAATTTAAACAAATGGGTTCACGTATTCCAAAAGGGGTCTTGCTTGTTGGTCCTCCGGGAACAGGGAAAACGTTACTTGCGCGAGCAGTTGCTGGTGAAGCAGGTGTACCATTCTTCTCAATCAGTGGTTCAGACTTCGTTGAGATGTTTGTAGGTGTAGGTGCGAGCCGTGTGCGTGACTTATTTGAAAATGCGAAAAAGAATGCGCCGTGTATCATTTTTATAGATGAAATTGATGCTGTAGGTCGTCAACGTGGTGCAGGTGTTGGTGGTGGTCACGATGAACGTGAACAAACATTAAACCAATTGCTTGTTGAAATGGATGGATTTGGTGAAAATGAAGGTATCATTATGATTGCCGCAACAAACCGCCCAGACATTTTAGATCCAGCGTTATTACGTCCAGGTCGATTTGATCGACAAATTCAAGTAGGCCGTCCGGACGTTAAAGGCCGTGAAGCTGTCTTACATGTACATGCGAAAAATAAACCTTTAGATGAAACGGTTGATTTAAAAGCGATTGCACAACGTACACCAGGTTTCTCAGGTGCAGATTTAGAAAACTTGCTTAATGAAGCATCGTTAATTGCTGCACGTGGTGGTAAGAAGAAAATTGACATGCGTGATATTGAAGAAGCGACGGACCGTGTTATCGCAGGACCTGCTAAGAAATCACGTGTTATTTCTGACAAAGAACGTAATATTGTAGCACACCATGAAGCGGGTCATACTGTGATTGGTATGGTACTTGATGAAGCAGAGGTTGTGCATAAAGTAACTATCGTTCCACGTGGTCAAGCCGGTGGTTATGCGATGATGTTACCGAAACAAGATCGTTTCTTAATGACAGAGCCAGAAATGCTCGACAAAATTTGTGGTTTACTTGGTGGTCGTGTGGCAGAAGATATCATTTTCGATGAAGTATCGACTGGTGCTTCTAACGACTTCGAACGTGCGACGCAGTTAGCACGTCAAATGGTTACTGAATATGGTATGAGTAAAAAATTAGGACCGTTACAATTCTCACACGGCGGTGGACAAGTATTCCTAGGTAAAGACATGTCTGGTCAACCAGAATACTCTGGCCAAATTGCTTACGAAATTGATAAAGAAGTGCAACGCATCATTAAAGAACAATATGAGCGTTGTAAACAAATTCTTACAGAACATGAATCTCAATTGCGTTTAATTGCTGAAACATTATTAACTGAAGAAACGTTAGTTGCTGAACAAATTCAGTCACTTTTCCATGAAGGACATTTACCGGTCGTTAATTACGATGATGCAAAAGTGGTTGAGCGCAATGGCGATGATGATTTCGATCAAGGTAAGTACGGTAAATCTTATGATGAGATTCGACGTGAGCAAGAGGAATTAACAAACCGTTCACGCGCAGGAAAATCTGAGCGTCGTGAAGATGAATCAACAACTCAAGACGGACAAGATGCTAAAGATGCTTCACATGATACAAAACAAGATGAAGCACCGTCTGAAGATACGACAGGTTACGAAGAAGAACCTAAAATTGATCGTCCTGGTGAAGATAAACCACCACATTAACGTGATGTACACCGTCTCGAAATCATTATTTTCGAGGCGGTGTCTTTTTGTGTTAAAGTTAGCTTAAATATAAGTCATTTTAGTTGAGTGGATACGTTAATGCGATTATGATAAACAAATGAAAGCAATAAAGGAGCGAATAGGAATGACTCAAGACTATATCGTCAAGGCGCTTGCCTTTAATGGTGAAATACGTGCATATAGTTCTAAAACTACAGATACAATTCAAGAAGCACAAACACGTCATTACACTTGGCCAACTGCTTCTGCAGCACTAGGGCGTACGATGACGGCTACGTTAATGATGGGGGCTATGTTAAAAGGTGACCAGAAATTAACAGTGACCGTAGATGGTGATGGCCCTATTGGCAAAATCATCGCTGATGCTGATGCGAAAGGACGTGTACGTGGCTATGTCGCACAACCACAAACACATTTTCCATTAAATGAAGCGGGTAAATTAGATGTACGACGTGCCGTTGGGACATCAGGTGCGATTAATGTCGTTAAAGATGTTGGCATGAGAGATTACTATACGGGTAGTAGTCCAATTGTTTCTGGAGAACTTGGCGATGATTTTACGTATTACTTTGCAAATAGTGAGCAAACACCATCGTCGGTAGGTGTCGGTGTTTTAGTAAATCCAGACAACTCAATTAAAGCAGCGGGCGGTTTTATCATCCAAGTGATGCCTGGTGCGAAAGAGGAAACGATTGATCAATTAGAAGCTGCCATTACAACAATGACGCCAGTTTCTAAATTAATCGATGAAGGGTTAACGCCAGAAGAGATGTTGATTCACATTTTTGGAGAAGGCAATGTAGAATTTTTAGAAACCATTCCAGCTCAATTTGAGTGTCAATGTGGCCACGATAAATTTTTGAATGCCATGCGTGGTTTAGGAGAAGCTGAAATCGAGAATATGATTAAAGTAGATCACGGCGCTGAAGCAGAATGTCATTTTTGTCGCTCTAAGTATCAATACACTGAAGCAGAATTGCAAGGTGTGTTGAATGAACTGAAGCAACAACATTAAAAGTGATACTACGGGATAAATGGTGAAGGTTGTCCGCAATTGTTTTTGTTTGAGATCAAGCTTTATGCTTTTTTAATTGTCAGAAAAATGGTACACTGTTTTTATATCCGATTCGATAACTATGTATTCAGTGTATGAATATTAATTTAAAGTGAGGTTGTTTTAAATGGTAAGAAAACCTGTAGAAAATATTACTGAAATTATTGGTCAAACACCCGTAGTCAAATTAAGACATCAAGCTGGCGAAGATGCAGCGGACATTTATGTTAAATTAGAATATCAAAATCCTGGTGGCTCAGTGAAAGACCGTATTGCGCTAGCGATGATTGAACAAGCTGAAAAAGACGGCAAAATCAAACCCGGTGACACAATTGTTGAACCGACAAGTGGTAACACAGGCATTGGTTTAGCGTTTGTATGTGCGGCTAAAGGCTACAAAGCAGTATTCACTATGCCGGAAACAATGAGTCAAGAACGTCGTAACTTATTAAAAGCGTATGGGGCAGAACTGGTTTTAACACCAGGTTCAGAAGCGATGAAAGGTGCCATTAAAAAGGCGAAAGAACTTAAAGAAGAACATGGATATTTTGAACCCCAACAATTCGAAAACCCAGCGAACCCTAAGGTGCATGAGCTTACAACTGGTCCAGAACTAGTAGAACAATTCGAAGGCAAAACAATTGATGCATTCTTAGCGGGTGTCGGTACTGGTGGTACATTGTCTGGTGCTGGGAAAGTGTTAAAAGAAAAATATCCTGATATTCAACTTGTAGCCATTGAACCTGAGGCTTCTCCGGTATTAAGTGGTGGTGAGCCAGGACCTCATAAATTACAAGGTTTAGGTGCAGGGTTTATTCCTGATACATTAAACACAGATATCTATGATGAAGTCATCACAGTAGGTAATGACGTTGCGATGGAGACATCACGTCGTGTTGCCAAAGAAGAAGGTATTTTAGGTGGTATTTCTTCAGGTGCAGCCATTTATGCTGCGATCCAAAAAGCGAAAGAGTTAGGTAAAGGCAAAACAGTCGTTACTGTATTACCAAGTAATGGTGAGCGTTATTTATCAACACCATTATATAATTTTGAATAATTGTGCGTATAACAAACGAGGGTGAGACATGTGTCTTATCCTCATTTTTTTATGATTCATCCTATGGACCGCACGTATGACTTATAAATTTGCTATAATGGTCGTATTCATAGAGAAAGGATGACCGAACATGAAATCTACACAAATCATGGGTATTTTAAATGTGACACCTGATTCATTTTCAGACGGCGGTCAGTATAATGATGTTGAAAAAGCAGTCGCACATGCACATCAAATGGTTGAAGCAGGTGCGCATATCATTGATGTTGGTGGCGTATCGACGCGGCCAGGTCATGAAGAAGTTACGGTCGAAGAAGAATTACAACGTGTGGTGCCTGTTGTTAAGGCTTTAAATGGCATTGGTGCGCAAATATCCGTGGATACATTTAGAAGTGAAGTTGCTGAAGCGGCACTTGAAGCGGGTGCGCACATCATTAATGACCAATGGGCGGGTTTATATGATGAAGCATTATTTGAGGTTGTCGCCAAATATCACGCTGAAATTATTTTGATGCATAACGGTGATGGTCAAAGAGATACGCCTGTTGTAGACGAAATGTTAGTTACTTTATTAAAACAAGCTAACAAAGCAGTATTAGCAGGGATACCTCAAGAAAATATTTGGTTAGATCCAGGCATCGGTTTTGCTAAAACGCGTGAAGAAGAGCAAATCGTGATGGCACGACTAGATGAACTGGTTGCCACAGGTTTTAAAGTACTTCTCGCAACGAGTCGCAAACGCTTTATAAAAGAATTGTTAGGTGGCGATAATAAAGTGGATGAACGTGACGAAGCGACGGCAGCAACAACAGCGTACGGCATTATGAAAGGTGTCGACGGTGTGCGCGTACATAACGTATTAATGAATGCACGCCTAGCAAAAGCGATGGATGCGTTGAAAGGATATGAAGATGAACGATAAAATATTTTTACAAGGACTTGAATTTTACGCATATCATGGAGCGCTGCCAGCTGAAAATGAAATCGGGCAAGTGTTCATTGTGGATATCGAAATGAAAGTGGATTTAGCTGAAGCAGGCGAATCAGATCGTGTAGAAGATACGGTTCATTATGGTGAGGTATATGAAGATGTTAAAGCAATCATGGAAGGTCCTCCCGTGAATTTACTGGAATATCTCGCGGAACGTGTTGCAAAGCGTATAAATTCACACTATAATCGTGTAATGGAAACGAAAGTTAGAATTACAAAAAAGAACCCGCCTATTCATGGTATTTATAATGGTGTAGGCATTGAAATTGTGAGGTTGAATCATCATGATTGATGTGTATTTAGGTTTGGGAAGTAATATTGGCGATCGTGAACAACAATTAAAATCAGCTGTAGAACGTTTGGATCAAGTGACTGACATTCATGTACAACAGGTATCATCTATGCATGAAACAAAACCTGTAGGCTATGTCGATCAACCTGATTTTTTGAATGTATGTCTTCATATTAAAACTTCGTTAAGTCCAGAAGTATTACTACAACAATGTTTAGATATTGAAAAAGAGCTCCACCGTGTGCGTAAAGTGCGCTGGGGCCCTAGAACGATAGACATTGATGTGTTGTTATATGGAGATCGAATAATAGAGTCGGAGCAACTCATCGTGCCACATCCTAGAATGACTGAGCGTGCTTTTGTGATGATTCCATTAAATGAAATTGCATCACACGTCATTGAACCACGTAGTAAAAAAACAATTCAATCCCTTGTTCACCCTGATGAAACTGTTGTAAAATATCAAAATTAAATGTTTAATTTAGGCAAGGTTCGACATAAATCGTTGAAATCGGTGTCTAAGTATACAGATAAAGTATTTATTGGAGGCACGACTTATGTGGAAAATAGGAGACGTCGAAATTCAAAATAGAGTCGTACTTGCACCTATGGCTGGTGTGTGTAATTCTGCATTTCGCTTAACAGTCAAAGAATTTGGTGCAGGACTTGTTTGTGCAGAAATGGTGAGTGACAAAGCGATTTTATTTAATAATCCTAAAACAATGAAAATGTTATATATCGACGAAAATGAACGCCCACTATCGCTACAAATTTTTGGTGGGGAAAAAGAAACGCTTGTTGAAGCAGCGGAATACGTAGATAAAAATACAACAGCAGATATTATTGATATCAACATGGGATGTCCAGTGTCAAAAATTATTAAATGTGAAGCCGGAGCACGATGGTTACTTGATCCGAATAAAATATATGAAATGGTATCCGCTGTTACAGAACGTGTGAGTAAGCCAGTAACATGTAAAATGCGTATTGGTTGGGATGAAGATCATATTTATGCAGTTGAAAATGCTAAAGCAGCAGAGCGTGCTGGTGCAGCCGCGATTTCATTACATGGTCGTACACGCGTTCAAATGTATGAAGGCAAAGCGGATTGGGATATTATTCGTCAAGTTAAAGAAGCGGTTAACATTCCAGTAATTGGTAATGGTGACGTAACAAGTCCTGAACTTGCTGAAAAAATGTTGAAAGAAACAGGAGTAGATGCGGTCATGATTGGCCGTGAAGCACTTGGTAATCCATGGATGATTTATAGAACTGTTCATTACCTTGAGACAGGTGAATTGATTGATGAGCCAGAAGTAGACGACAAAGTGGAAATCGCATTGTTACATTTACGTCGACTCGTTGATTTAAAAGGTGAAAAAGTCGGAGTTATGGAAATGCGCAAACACGCATCTTGGTATTTAAAAGGTGTTAGAGGTAACGGAAAAGCGCGAAAGGCTTTAAATCAAGCTGAAACTGAAGCAGAAATGATTGAAATTTTAACGGAATTTCGTGACGAAATGCGTGCGCAACAAAATAAAGTAGAAGCATAGACAAAAAGGAGAGGTAAGCATGTCAGAAGAAATGAACGACCAAATGCAGGTACGTCGACAAAAACTGCAAGAATTACGCGATTTAGGAATTGATCCATTTGGTGAAAAGTTTGACCGAACAGGCGACGCAGCATCATTAAAATCTACGTGGGATGCATTTTCAAAAGAAGAACTTGCAGAAAAAGAAGCGGAAAGCCATACTGTTATCGCTGGTCGATTAATGACAAAACGTGGTAAAGGTAAAGCTGGTTTTGCACACATTAAAGATTTATCAGGTCAAATTCAAATATATGTACGTAAAGACCAAGTTGGAGAAGAACAATTCAATATTTGGAATACAGCAGACTTAGGCGATATTGTCGGCGTAGAAGGTGTAATGTTTAAAACAAACACAGGTGAGCTTTCTGTTAAGGCAAAATCATTTAAATTGTTATCGAAATCATTACGTCCATTACCGGATAAACATCATGGTTTGCAAGATATTGAACAACGTTACCGTCAACGTTACTTAGATTTAATTACAAACGAAGAGAGCGCAGAAACATTCATTAATCGTAGTCGTATTATTCAAGAAATGCGTACGTACTTAAATGATAAAGGTTTCTTAGAAGTTGAAACGCCAATGATGCATCAAATTGCTGGTGGTGCTGCTGCACGTCCATTTGTAACACACCATAATGCGTTAGATGCAACATTATATATGCGTATCGCGATTGAATTACATTTAAAACGTCTCATTGTTGGCGGCTTGGAAAAAGTATATGAAATTGGTCGCGTATTTCGTAACGAAGGCGTGTCTACACGTCATAATCCTGAATTTACGATGATTGAACTTTACGAAGCTTATGCAGATTATCAAGATATTATGAGCTTAACTGAAGAATTAGTGGCATACATTGCACGCAAAGTATTAGGTACAACGTCTATTCAATATGGTGATTATACAATTGAATTAGAACCGAAATGGCGCCGCCTACACATTGTTGATGCTGTTAAAGAAGCCACAGGTGTTAACTTCTTTGATGTGAAAACTGATGAAGAAGCACATGCTTTAGCTAAAGAACACGGCATTGAAGTCGACAAGAATATGAAATACGGTCATATTTTAAACGAGTTCTTTGAACAAAAAGTAGAAGAAACGTTAATACAACCAACGTTTATTTATGGTCATCCGATTGAAATTTCTCCATTAGCTAAGAAAAATCCAGAAGATCCACGTTTTACAGATCGTTTCGAATTGTTTATTGTGGGGCGTGAACATGCGAATGCATTCACAGAATTGAATGATCCAATCGATCAGCGTCAACGTTTTGAAGCGCAACTTGTTGAAAAAGCTCAAGGTAATGATGAAGCGCATGAGATGGACGATGATTTCATTGAGGCATTAGAATATGGTATGCCACCAACTGGTGGGTTAGGTATCGGTATTGACCGATTAGTGATGCTGCTTACGAATTCTCCATCTATTCGTGACGTGCTGTTATTCCCTTATATGCGTCAAAAATAATACAACATAGTGTGACATGGTTAAATGTATGCCTCTTTAGACACGTGGACATACGAACCATGTCACTTTTTTTGATGAAATATAAATATTTCTACATAAGTGTTAAAAAACAGCTTGATATTTTAATTGATACCCTTTAGAATATTTCAAAGTGAGCACGTTAAAGTGTTGAAATGTCATCAATACATATGGTTGAAAAAGTTTTTGGAAAAATGCTGTTAAAGTGTTGACACTAACCTTTAAATTATGTAATATATAAAAGTCGCCGAAACAAGTGGCAACACAAAGTGAAATGTTTGTAAAAAACTTTAAGAAAGTGTAAAATTAACTATTGAAAAGTGTTTGCAAACTGTGTATTATAAAAAGGTAGCCGACATGAGCTACACAATAAAATGTTGTCTGGTGACAATGGCAAAGAGGTCACACCTGTTCCCATGCCGAACACAGAAGTTAAGCTCTTTAGCGCCGATGGTAGTCGGACTTACGTTCCGCGAGAGTAGGACGTTGCCAGGCAATTATTTCGGAGAATTAGCTCAGCTGGGAGAGCATCTGCCTTACAAGCAGAGGGTCGGCGGTTCGAACCCGTCATTCTCCACCATTTATAGCCGGCCTAGCTCAATTGGTAGAGCAACTGACTTGTAATCAGTAGGTTGGGGGTTCAAGTCCTCTGGCCGGCACCATTTATATGAGCCATTAGCTCAGTTGGTAGAGCATCTGACTTTTAATCAGAGGGTCAGAGGTTCGAATCCTCTATGGCTCATCATTCGAATACTATTGAGCAGAAGTAGTTCAGCGGTAGAATACAACCTTGCCAAGGTTGGGGTCGCGGGTTCGAATCCCGTCTTCTGCTCCATTATTTTTGCCGGGGTGGCGGAACTGGCAGACGCACAGGACTTAAAATCCTGCGGTGAGAGATCACCGTACCGGTTCGATTCCGGTCCTCGGCACCATTTTAAATAGCGCCCGTAGCTCAATTGGATAGAGCGTTTGACTACGGATCAAGAGGTTATGGGTTCGACTCCTATCGGGCGCGCCATTTTAATAACGGGAAGTAGCTCAGCTTGGTAGAGCACTTGGTTTGGGACCAAGGGGTCGCAGGTTCAAATCCTGTCTTCCCGACTTCTTAGAAATACCTTTCACATGGGGGCTTAGCTCAGCTGGGAGAGCGCCTGCTTTGCACGCAGGAGGTCAGCGGTTCGATCCCGCTAGTCTCCACCATTTTTATTTAAAAC
>NZ_JAANBJ010000016.1:0-36031 GCF_011394325.1 Staphylococcus sp. 11007852
ACGAGATGAATTTTGATGGCTTTTGATTGGTAGAGAGAAAGTCCTCATCATGTGTTTCAATTGTTATAGATTCTTGTAAACGACAAAACGGGGATGCGTCATAGCACACCTATTAATTAAAAATAAGCCAACAAAATTCATTGATACATGAACTTTGTTAGCTATTATTTATCTTTATAAATCGATTTCGTCTTAGTGATGGACACTATGATGAATTGTGATTGATCCCTTAGCCGAGACTTCTGAGGCATGTAGCCGCAACCGAAAATCCATTTTGAGAGCAAAAATCTAAGACTAATGGCTTTTACAATATATAAGGCAGTAGCTGATTGGATTGCGTATGCGCTTAAAAGCTTGGCTATTGACCACCTATTCACGCATGTTCATAGGTGTACTGAAGACGTAATTCATTTCATTCCTAACGTCTTCATGCACCGGCGGGCATTACAACGAAATCAATTAGATTTCTGTAATGCTCCCTAGTTGAGGTAAGGCGCCTAGAAAAGCGAGGCGTTAGGGACGATTATAGGTTTAATGATTTATATCCCAGCTCCTATTAAATCTACCATCTCATTACCATACTTGAGTGATTTCAAGTGTTTACGATGCAAAGAGTTGTTGAAAGAGAAAGTAGATACTTGTAAAGTTTAAAATGATCCAAATACTTGAATAAAATAAGGTAGGAATGTGTGTGAGAGCACTCAATGCACTTCCATCCCATGAAGGTCTAGGTCTAGTGAAGGTTAATTGGGCAATCGTCACGGTTGATTGCAACACTTCACCAAGTAATGTGCCTAAAATAAAATGATAGATAAGCATATAAATGTATGAGTAATTCGTTAGATTTTCAGATTGTACACCTAAATAAATTGTTAAAGTAAGTATTAATATAATGAAGATAGGTGTGATTTTACGAGAAGTAACGACCGTAAAATATAAAAATATTAGGACATAAAATAAGATGAATAATGCGCCATATCCTTTACTTTGCATAATGAGGCCTACACTCAACATAAAAGGAGGCATAATATAGCCACCTAAAGTAGTCCAAATTTGTCCTAAGCGGTTTCGTGATTTTGTAATCGCATAGCCTTGTTGTCCTGTTGTAAGTCGTTCACTTCTTTTAACAACAACGACAAAATCAACGGCACGTCCACCACTTAATCGATTGAACAATACATGCCCGAATTCATGCGTAAGCACTGGAATATAATTTAATACAATGTCTAATAATGAAAAAATAGGGCGACGTTGATAGTAATGGCTTACCACGTAGAGGGTGGTAATAAATAATAAAAGCATAATGGAAATCGGAACAGGAGAAATGAGCCATGATTGATCCATCATAAATGTAATCCTTTCTGAATGTAATTGGGTTTATTATACGTGATTGTTCCGGGCCTTGACTATAGACTTTAGACGTATATCTCCATGGGTTGGCAATCTTAAAGATGTACACGTATGTTTACTAAAATGAGTTGTGTCCATTTTAACATAGGAGTATAAAGAGAGGATGAGTGAATAAATATAAATGATGGGCATAAGCATAAAATTTTTATCAATTAAGCATTAAATCTAGTTATAACTATGTAAAAAAGATGATTTAGTTTTAATAATGCATCAATAAAAATGGTATGATTGAATATCATTATAACAATAGGAACATATCATGCTTGTACTGGAGTCAACTACAAAAAGATTCAATCGGCACCTATACGTGCGTTACACATGATGGGACACTTCAATAGACGGTGAATCTTAAAATTATGGCGTTATTGTGAATTAGGATAAACATTGCCCTCATACTTTGGTATTAATTATGTTTAATTAACTTGATTTAGGTGTAAAATGTGTTAAAGTTACATAAATGATATGTAAATCTTATGTAAAATATAAGGGAATGAAGGTGAGACTATGGCAAAAGTGTTGCCAGAGATAAAAAGTGAGCGCTCTTTTCCTAGTCATGACGTAGTTAGCAAACCGGATTCTTATGCACTTGAAAAAAAACATGCTCAAGTTCAAGTGTTGGATGTTAAGTTTGATAACGTTACATTACTAGATATGCGTGAACATATTATGCGTTATATGCACACAGACACAGCACACAATTTATTCGTTGTGACCGCAAATCCTGAAATAGTTCACTATGCATCAGAAGAACCATTGTACCAAAACATTATTACGAAAGCGGATTATATTATTCCAGATGGCACAGGCATTGTGAAAGCAGCGAGAATTTTAGGCCAACCTTTACAAGAACGTGTACCTGGTATTGAAGTGATGGAACAATGTTTAGATATTGCCGATATTGAGAAACGCAAAGTATTTTTACTCGGAGCAACGTCTCCTGTAGTTGAGAAAGCGGCGCGTCGTATTAAAAAGCAATATCCTAATTTAATCATTCAAACGCATCATGGTTTTATTGACATTACTGATCCTAAAGTTGTTGAAGTCATCCGTGACTTTAATCCAGACTTTATATTTGTTGGAATGGGTTATCCTAAACAAGAACAATGGATTCAACATCATCGTCATCATTTTGATCACACGATGATGATGGGTGTTGGTGGCTCTATAGATGTTTTCAGTGGTGAAGTGAAACGTGCCCCATATATGTGGCGTGCGCTCAATTTAGAGTGGGTATATAGAGGCATTACCGATATTAAACGTATTCATCGTTTTAAACGTATTCCGAAGTTTATTCTTGCTGTGTATAAACAAAAGTATTTTAAAAATTAAAAAGGCGTATTTCCAATATACTAATGGAAATACGTCTTTTCTATTGTATGGTGCATCAATGTTACTTGATTTCAAAACGATCTGCATCTAATTGTTCTCTAAATGCTTTTTGATCAGCGACTGATTTCTTCTTAAAATCTTTTAAAAAGGCTTCGTATTTTGGAAGAATTTCATCAACAGGTCCAAAATCTTTAAGGCGTCCAGCTTCAATCCATGCGATTTTAGTACAAAATTCGCGAACTTGTCGTAAGTTATGACTAACAAAGAAGATTGTTTTTTCGGCTTCTTTAAATTCATATATCTTTTTTAAGCTTTTTTGAGTAAATGTTTGATCTCCAACGGATAGTGCTTCATCGATGACTAATATTTCAGGGTTGATCGTTACGCTAATCGAAAAACCAAGCTTCGAACGCATCCCACTAGAATATTTCTTAACGGGTTGGTAAATAAATTCACCTAATTCGCTAAATTCTACGATTTGAGGTGTGAGTGCTTTTATTTCGTGTTTATTAAATCCCATGCACAACATTTTGAACTCAATGTTTTCCATACCTGTCAAGTTGCCATTCAAACCAGCATTAATCGCAATGACACTGACGTCACCTGCTTTATCAATGTGTCCGTGAGTAGGTGTAAGGGAGCCCCCAATCATATTACTTAACGTTGATTTTCCAGATCCGTTAATACCTACAAGACCAATGACATCACCCGCATAGGCTTGTATGGATACATCTTTTAATGCATAAAAGGTCTTATTTTTATGTTTTGGCCAAATGGCGTCCTTAATACGTTCTTTATTATTACGATAGATACGGTATTCTTTTGTAACATGGTCGATGTTTACCGTTGGCTTCATTATTCAACATTCCTAACTTAAAAAGTGTGTTACGTGAAAGATTATATTTCATTCGTGCCTCATTTGTAGAGTCGTGGTAGAGTAGTAGTATAGATATAAATTATCTATGATAAATCGTTTGTTTTGATTATAAACGTATCAAATGAAGTTACAGATTTTAAAATCTTTCATTTTTGACTTTCATCAATCAATCACTTTAGATTATAATCATATTACTAAGTAGTTGTTAATTTTGTAAAGCTATTGTAAATTATTTAAGGATACAATGTATTAATTTTACTTAATGCAATGAACTATTTCAATTAAAGGATATGCGATATACGCGAGTCGGTCAAACTTTAAATAAATTGGGAGTTATTTTTAGTTTGTGAGATATCAATAGATTGTCGCATGTGAAAGCGTGGTCAGTTATGAAATCTGTTTTAACCGTGCTAAAAGAGCACGTGAGAAGCTTCTATCTCATACAACGTTTAGCACAGTTCCAATTGAAAATAACCAACCATAATAACTATCTTGGGTTAGCTTGGGAAATTATTAATCCAGTGATTCAAATTTTAGTGTATTGGTTTGTTTTTGGTTTTGGAATTCGAAGTAACCATCCTATTGATGGTGTGCCGTTTATCTATTGGTTACTCGTTGGTATTAGCATGTGGTTCTTCATCAACCAAGGGATTTTAGAAGGGACAAAATCTATTACGATGAAGTACGGACAAGTGGCGAAAATGAATTTTCCACTTTCAATCATTCCAACGTATATTGTAACGAGTAAATTATACGGTCATCTTGTGCTTGTATTGGCGATAGTTGGACTTTGTACGATTGTAGGGCTTCCGCCTTCAATTCATATTATACAATTAGTCTTATTTATTCCGTTAGCGTACTTTATCACAATGTCAATTTCATTGCTAACGTCAACGTTAGGTGTACTTGTACGTGATACGCAAATGGCGATGCAAGCTTTATTAAGGGTTCTTTTCTATGCATCACCGATTCTTTGGGTACCTAAACCAGGATCGTTGCCGGAAAAGATTATGATGTTTAATCCAATTTATTTTATTGCGGAAAGTTATCGTGCGGCGATATTGTTTAAAGAATGGTACTTTATCACGCATTGGGAACTCGCTTTATATAATGTTTTAGTTGCAGGTGTATTCTTTGTAATTGGGTCGATGTTGCATATGCGCTACAGAGATCACTTTGCAGATTTTATGTAATACAATCAAAGAATGAGCGGTTAACGAATCCATCTAATGATTCGTTGCTGACAGTGGTGGCTTGGTGCTAAGTATGCAATGATATACTTTTGTCCAGTCATTCAATGTCAATATTCTATGAAGCTGGCGCGCGAGTGGTCCAGCTTTTTTTATAAACAACATATATAAGGCGGTGTTTTGTAATGGTACGATATTGGCTTAAAGAGATGTACATCATAATGATTAAGTTTTTGATGGCTTTTTTTCAAAAACGTGGCGTGGATGCCAATCATATCGTAGTTATAATGAATTTTAAGGAAGACATGTATCCGATTATAAATAAGTTGAATGAACGTGGATTTCGCGTCACCGTTTTTGCGAAGCGGGAACATCTTAAAGCAGTGAGAGCTTTGAAGGAAGTCTCTAGTTATGAATTTCATCAATTTAATGTATTGAGACTTCTGTTTATGATGGCAAGTGCAAAAGTGATATTTGTCGATAATTTGCATCTCTTGATGGCAGGATTTAAGAAGAAAAAAGGTCAGACGGTTATCCAAACGTGGCATGCGGCAGGTGCCCTAAAGAAGTTTGGTTTTGAAGATCGTTCGGTAGATCATGAGCATGACAAATTAGTCAGGCAATACGAAAACGTTTATAATGCAACGGATAAATATTTAGTGGGTTGCCAACAAATGGCGACATGTTTTCAAAATGCATTTAATGCACATTACGAACAATTGGTTAATTTTGGTGTGCCGAGGCTCTCGCGTTATTTTTCTGTAGACATCGATGCGCTAAAGGTAGAGCTTAAGGAGAAACATGGATTAGATGGGAAAATTGCGGTATATTTACCGACCTATCGTGAAGAGGGGATGACGAACCGTATCTTAAATAAAGAAGCGTTCGAGTCAGCCTTACCTGACTATACATTAATTTCGCGTTACCATCCATCCGTCAACGTTATGTCAGAGCATTATGGATTATCTGTATTTGAATTAATTGTACTGGCGGATGTCATTATTTCTGATTATAGCTCATTACCTATTGAGGCAAGCTTAATTCAAAAACCGACATTATATTATGTTTATGATGAACAAGAATATGAAAAAGCACGTGGATTGAATGCTTATTTTTATGATATCCCTACAGATTATAAAGTGTATCGTGAAGCGGATATTTATCAACGTTTAAAACAACATGAATTAAAACCCCTATTTGAAGATTGGCATACGTATAATAAGCAATCTACTTTAAATCAAATCGCTATATATGTAGATCGTCTTACTAAAATATAAATTATAAAGTTATAGCGAAATTATTTAGTATTGTCTTTATTATGAGTTTTAAATTGTATCTCCCTTTGACGCATGGTATACTCTTATCATATGTTAAGGAGAGATTAAAAATATTAAGGAGGCGTAAATGTGAAACGTGTCATAACTTATGGAACGTACGATCTTTTACATTACGGTCATATCGAATTGTTACGCCGTGCAAGAGAAATGGGAGATTACCTTGTTGTTGCATTATCTAGCGACGAATTTAATCGTATAAAAAATAAAAAGTCTTACTATAATTTTGAACAACGTAAAATGATGTTAGAATCAATTCGATATGTGGATTTAGTTATTCCAGAACATGATTGGGGTCAAAAAGAGTCTGATGTAGAAAAGTATGAGATTGATACTTTTGTGATGGGTCATGATTGGGAAGGCGAATTCGACTTCTTAAAAGATAAATGTGAAGTGATATATCTTAAACGTACTGAAGGTATTTCAACAACGCAAATTAAAAAAGAATTATACGGTAAAGACGCAAAATAAGGGAAAGTTGCTCAAGCAACTTTCCCTTATTTTATAATTTTATCGTCGTTTAATTGTTAAAAATAATAAGTAATAAATGATAACGGATAAGAAGCCGATTAAAAAGATAAATCCTAAAGATGTTAATATTGGGTGATCTTTCCAAGAACTGACAACAAATGATTTGGATTGATACACAATAGGTTTTTCAACTTCAACTTTTGGAGGACCATAAGCTTTAGAAATAAACTGACGTTTGTAATTAAGATGAACTTCACCGTTTTCAATGACAAATTGATAAGGTTTGGTCATTGATTTTGGCACAACATCATATAAATCTTGAGTAACATAATACGTCTTACCATTGATCTTATGTTCTCCTTTAGATAAGATTTTACGGTAATCGTATTGATAAAATGCAACATTAATTGTACTTGCACTCATCATATTTCGTTCTTTCTCGCCACCCAAATTTTTATAATCTCCAGCACCCATAATGACATGGAAAATTCGAAACTTTCCACGTTTTGTCGTTAAAGTATTATTATAATCAGCAAGATCACTTGAACCTGTTTTAAGGCCGTCGGTACCTTGTAAACTCATGTTTCCGCCTTCAAGCAGGTCATTAAATGTATAATATGTAACACCGTGCTGAGTAGGAGCGATTTGTTTTGTGAAATCTAATATCTTCGGTGTGTCTTGCACCGTATGTTGAGCTAATATCGCATAATCACGGGGCGATGAAACAGATGAGGTTTCATTTTTATATTTTTGTGGCACAAATTCTTGCAAACGAAAATTTTCAGCACCTGTTGGATTGACATAATGCGTTTGAGCCATGCCTAAATCTTTTGCGGTTTGATTCATATCATCGACAAATTTAGATGTGGAACCTGATACTTTTTGAGCTAATATTAAGGAAGCAGCATTACTAGAAGCGGAAACTGTGATTTGAAGTAATTCTGCAATTGTATAAGTTTCTCCTGGATAAAGCTTTGTATTGCTCAATTCAGGTAATGTAGACATTCTATAATGCTGATCTGTAATTTTAACCGTATCATTAAGGTTTAAGTCACCTGATTTAACGGCTTTTAATGTCAGATACATGGTCATTAATTTTGTCATAGAAGCAGGGTACCACTTTTGTTTATCTTGGTATTGATAAAGAATTTGGCCCGTTTCACTTATATTGACAAGGCCTTCAGGTTGAAATCCATAACCAACGCCATAGCCGTTTTGATTTGCGATATCAACAGGTGTTGCTGTATTCGCTTTAGTAAAAGGTGTTATAATAGTTGTAGCGAAGAATACAACTAAAATACTCAGAATTACTTTTTTCATATGCACTCCTTCAAAAATGATAAAACTTTTTTGTTTGGAACAACCGAAATTCTATTTTACCACAGTTTTTTTGTGAGATGTATGCGTCTTGCGATGGAACATAAAAATTATTGTGTTGAATGAACAGTGTATATGTTAAATAAGACGTCCTGAAGTATGACGTCGGTGTGAGGGAAGACTCCCTTCACGACAATAATCAATAAAGAGGTAACCATTTATGAAAAAAGAGAATCCACTTATTTACTTATTAAAAAAAATATCATGGCCAGTGGGTTTGATTATTGTTGCAGTTTTAATCGCATCTTTAGGGAGTTTAACAGGGTTATTGGTGCCTTTATTTACGGGGCAACTTGTTGATAAGTTTACATTAACTTCAATTAATCCAACATTTATTATGATTATTGTTGGGGTATTTTTAGTCAATGCGATACTCAGTGGACTTGGTTATTATTTATTAAATAAAATTGGTGAAAAAGTCATTTATGCGATTCGCTCCGTTTTATGGCGTCATATCATTCATTTAAAAATGCCTTTCTTTGATAAAAACGAAAGTGGTCAATTGATGAGCCGATTAACTGATGATACGAAAGTAATCAATGACTTTATATCTCAAAAACTACCAGGTTTATTTCCATCCGTAATTACGGTCATCGGTTCTTTAATAATGTTGTTTATATTAGATTGGCAAATGACATTATTAACGTTTATTACCATTCCTATATTTGCAATCATTATTACACCACTTGGTAAAATTATGCAAAAAATATCGACGAATACGCAAAATGAGATTGCAAATTTCAGCGGACTACTTGGACGGGTTTTAACAGAAATGAGACTTGTAAAAGTGTCGAATACGGAACATATTGAACTTGAAAAAGCGCGCTATAACTTAGATGAAATCTATAAACTTGGTTTAAAGCAAGCCAAAATTGCCGCAGTGATTCAACCTATTTCTGGCATTATTATGCTGATTACAATTGGTATGATTCTAGGGTTTGGTGGGTTGCGTATATCTTCTGGTGCGATATCAGCCGGAACACTTGTTGCGATGATATTCTACGTACTGAATTTATCAATACCGCTTATTAATTTATCTACATTAGTAACGGATTACAAAAAAGCGGTCGGTGCAAGTAGTCGGATTTATGAAATTTTACATGAACCACTTGAACCTATAGAGCTTAAAAATACCAATCATCTATTAAACCACGGAGATTTAACGTTTAACAACGTGTCTTTTAAATATGACGTTAAGCCGATATTACAAGATGTATCATTTACCATTCGTCGTGGTGCAGTGACAGCGTTTGTTGGGCCATCTGGGTCAGGAAAAAGTACAATTTTCAGTTTGATTGAACGTATGTATGAAATCGAATCAGGAGATATTCAATATCATCAACAATCAATTTATGACATTAGTTTAAGTGATTGGAGACGTAAAATCGGTTATGTGATGCAAAGTAACGCGATGATGAATGGTACAATACGAGATAATATTTTATACGGTATTGAGCGAGAAGTGTCACAAGAGGAATTGGAGTATTATGCACGTCTTGCGAATTGTCATGATTTTATTCAAACATTTGAAGATGGATATGACACGATCGTAGGTGAGCGAGGATTGAAGCTTTCCGGAGGTCAACGTCAACGTATTGATATTGCGCGTAGCTTTATTAAAGATCCTGATATTTTATTACTAGATGAAGCAACTGCCAATTTAGATAGTGAAAGTGAACGTAAAATTCAAGAAGCGTTAGATGTTTTAATGGAAAATCGAACAACTATTGTCATCGCACATCGACTTTCAACGATTAAAAAAGCAGAACAAATTATTTTCTTAGATCAAGGTCGTGTGACTGGAACAGGTAAACATGGGGAGTTAATGCAATCTCATGAAATGTATCAACATTTCGTAGAAACACAAAACTTAACAACATCATAATAAGGTGGCCAAGACATGTTGAAGCAAAAATTGACATCAACGTGTACAAGGCCACCTTGTTTTTATTTTATATTAGGTTTAGAAATTGTATGAGAGGTACAACCATCGTTGACGTCACAAGCACTACATTGTCCTTGTTTAGACTTTCGCATGTAACGCCGTAATACAAAAGCAACGTAACTGACAATGATTAAAACGAATACAATATTGATTAATAAAGTCATCTCATCACTCCTATAGCATTAAGCTACCAATTTGATAAATTACTAGAGATAGTAAGTATGCAACTGTAATTGGATAAGCCACTGCGAGTAATGTCCATTTCCATGATGTTGTTTCTTTGCGTATCGCTGCAACAGTTGCTAAGCATGGTGTGTACAACAAGATAAATACCATAAAACTATAAGCGGACAACGCTGTGAAATGCGTAGAAACCATAGATACTAACGCATCGTCATTAACCGCATAAATGATCGCCATCGCACTGACAATAACTTCCTTTGCTAAAAATCCGGGAATTAAAGTAGCTGCGGCTTGCCAACTATCAAAGCCAACAGGTGACAAGATTGGTGCAATCGCTGAACCAATGACATGTAAAAAACTTTCATGTGCTTGAACATTAATACCATGAGGTCCAGCATAGTTTAATAACCAAATTATCACTGAACCCGCAAAAATAAATGTGCCTGCTTTTTTGACAAAACCTTTTCCTTTTTCCCAAGTACTACGCCATAACGTTTTTATAGAAGGAAGGCGATAGGGTGGAAGTTCAACGACAAAAATGGAGGTATCTTTTTTTAGAACAGTCTTAGTTAAAATGTAACTCATTACTAAAGCAGCTACGATACCTAACACGTAAAGACTTAATACGACAAGTGCTTGATGTTGTGCAAAAAATACGGCAACGAAAAGGCCATAAACAGGTAAGCGGGCAGAACAAGACATAAATGGTGTGATTAAAATTGTAGTTAATCGTTCTTTTTCCTCTTCTATACTACGTGCGGCCATAATCCCTGGTACATTACAACCAAAACCAATAATCATTGGGATAAAGGACTTTCCATTTAAGCCAAAATTTTCCATTATTCTATCCATAATGACCGCAATACGTGCCATATAACCAGAGTCTTCTAATAAAGAAATGAAGAAAAATAGCACTAAAATTTGAGGAACGAATACTAATACGCCACCAACACCAGCTATAATACCATCTGTGACTAATGCTTGAATAGGCGGATAAATGCCCAACATCGTCATTATTTTTATGGCAAAGTCAGTGAGTGTGCCACCGAAAAATGCATCAAGTTGATCAGATAGTGGTGTTCCTACCCAAGTAAAAGTAATTTGAAAAATTAGCCACATTAAACATAAAAATATAGGGATACCCAAAATTTTATGCGTTAAAAGCGCATCGACACGTTCTGTAAGATGATGCTGTGGTGTTGAGGGATACGTGACCAAATCATCTAATAAACGATTGATATAATGTTGGCGTTGCGTAATAATTTCTTGTTCAAGATCGACATCTTGTGTAGCTTTAAAAGCTTGAATACATGCATCTATTTTCTCTTGGGTGATTGAATCTAAAGAAGTTTTAATCGTTGGATTATCTAAGATGTATTGAATGGCGACGAAGCGATGATGTTTTTGATGTAATACGTAGTTTTCTGGAATGTGTTGTTTTATTTCAGTAATCAATTGCTCAATTGGTGTACCATAATGAATCATTAATGGGCGTTGAGGCGTTAAATGATAATCAGTTAATGCGTTTAACATGTCTGTGCTTCCTTTTCCAGTCCGCGCAATCACAGGAATAATAGGGACGTGTAATTTACGCATAAGTGCCTCATAATCAATTTTAATACCTCTTTGACTTGCCACATCTATCATATTGAGTCCTATTAATAATGGTGCTCCGTATTCTAATAATTGAATGGTTAAATTAAAATTACGTTTAATTTGAGCAGCATCGATAATATTAATCATGCCATCAAATTGATCGTGAATGAGGTAATCTGTAACGACAGTTTCATCACGAGAAATAGGGACTAAATCGTAAATACCAGGAAGATCAATTAATTGTCCTGTGTGCGATTTAAGTTGCCCGACCTTTTTATCTACAGTAACGCCACTCCAGTTACCCACATAGTCATATGAACCCGTTAGTGCATTAAAAAGGGAAGTTTTACCGACATTTGGATTTCCTAAAATACAATAAGCGTTACTCATGACAATGCTCCAAACCAATTTTACATGCGTCACAATAACGTATTGAAATATGTTGACCATTAATATTGATTGTACAAGGGCCTTTAAACAACCCTTTTTGTTGCACTTGTAATTGACACCCTTCAATGCATCCGAGTGCACGTAAGCGATGTTTTAAGTTGATATTATTCATCTCCAAAGTCGTAACGACATAATTCACTCCGAGTTGAGCCTCAGCAACATATGTCATGCAAACCACCCACTTTTAAATGTTAATGATAATCATTTTCATTGAAGATTATAAACGCTTTAACACTTTTTCACAATAACTTTTTTGTGGAAAATACGTGACATTAAACATTTTATGCATTTGACCGATAAAGTAAAAATGATTAATCAAATACAGTTTGTATCACAAAATATGGCGTGTAAGGACAATTAAAAAGATATTCTCACCAACAATCGTGCGTGGTATACTTAAAGTGTTGAAATCAGAGAAAGGATAGGGTTTAAACCTATGTATTTAATTATTAACATAATTGGGTTGTTAGCTTTTATAGGCGTTGCAGCATTGTTTTCACGAGATCGTAAAAATATTCAATGGGGATCAATTGGGATATTAGTGCTATTAAACTTGTTTCTTGCATGGTTCTTTGTATACTTTCCAGCAGGTACAAAAGTTGTTGAAATGGCAGCTGCAGGTATTTCCTGGGTAATTGATGCCGCATTCTCAGGCGTTGGTTTCGCGTTCAAGAGTTGGACAACGAATAAACAAATGGACATGGCGGTCGCAGCTTTGTTCCCGATTTTATTAGTTGTACCATTGTTTGATGTTTTAATGTATTTACGTATTTTACCGTTCTTTATGCGTGGTGTCGGTTGGGTGCTCGCTAAAATTACACGTCAACCGAAGTTTGAAGCATTTTTTGGAATTGAAATGATGTTTTTAGGAAATACAGAAGCCATTGCTGTTTCAAGTGAACAAGTGAAACGCATTAATGATGCACGTGTACTTACGATTGCAATGATGTCAATGAGCTCCGTTTCAGGTGCAATTGTTGGTGCTTACGTGACGATGTTACCTGGCGAACTTGTATTAACAGCTATTCCGCTCAATATTATTAATGCGATGATTGTCGCTTCTATTTTAAATCCAGTACGTATTGATGTAGAAGAAGATGTGATTTATGAACTAAGAACAAACGAAAAGCGTCAACCGTTTTTCTCATTTTTAGGTGATTCAGTATTAAATGCTGGGAAACTTGTCTTAATAATTATTGCTTTTGTTATAAGTTTTGTAGCTTTAGCTGAATTGGCAGACCGTCTTATTAATCTTATTTCAGGAGGCATCGCATCGCTATTCCACGTTAAAGGTAGCATCGGTTTAGACCAAATTTTAGGGGTATTTATGTATCCATTCGCACTACTGTTAGGTCTACCTTTTAATGAAGCGTGGGATGTGGCACAACAAATGGCTAAAAAAATCGTGACGAATGAGTTTGTTGTTATGGGTGAAATCATGGGCGATGTGCAACATTACGATCCACATCGTCGTGCAATTATTACAACATTCTTAATTTCATTTGCAAACTTCTCTACAGTAGGGATGATTATCGGTACCCTTAAAGGAATAGTTAATGAAAAAACGTCGGATTTTGTATCAAAATATGTACCGATGATGTTATTGTCAGGTGTTTTAGTTTCATTATTAACTGCAGGATTTGTAGGTTTATTTGCTTGGTAAACAACATTTTAGGCGATAGATATTACCATTGAGAGCTTTGATGATAAAACCTCCAACATTTACAGATGAATGTTGGAGGTTATTTAATAGCTTTAAAAATCAAATGAAAAAATAAGACAGCTCAGCTATTGCCGAACTGCCTTGACGGGAAATGAATAATTGGGTTGATACTCGAGCAAAATATCAACCTACGAGCAAAAATCTCTCTTACTATAAACAACACAAAGGAGATGGCCTCTTGTTGACTTGCAACAAATAAGGTAATTCTTATTATACATAAAGATAGACCTAAAGTAAACGAAATATTCAGAAATTTGTAAAATTATTTATTGCAATACGCTACTATCTTTGATATGACAAGGATGAGAGGTGTTTGATTTTTTTGAAAATGAATTTTGATTCAAAATTATGTATGGCAATACAATATTTCTCATGGGGTACGATTAGTGACCAAATTGTGATAATATGGCTAGTGTTAAGAGTGTAGAAAAATGAATAAGGGGGATGATGGTGTGAAAAGAACAGTGAGAGATTTAATATTAGTCATCATCGGTAGTTTTATTTTTGCGGCTGGGGTCAATGCATTTATTATAGCGGGTGACCTCGGTGAGGGTGGCGTAACAGGTTTGGCAATTATTTTATACTATGCGTTTCATATTTCACCTGCATGGACCAATTTTATCGTGAATGCGGTACTGATTGCAGTCGGATACAAGTATTTAAGTAAACGTAGTATGTATTTAACGGTGTTTGCGACAGTGCTTATTTCTGTTTTTTTAAGTTTAACAGAATCATGGTCTGTTAAAACGGATGATATTCTTGTCAATGCCGTTTTCGGTGGTTTGACGGTAGGGTTAGGTATAGGCGTCATCATACTTGCAGGAGGCACGACAGCCGGAACTACGATTTTAGCGCGTATTGCCAATAAATATTTAGACGTGAGTACACCGTATGCATTACTATTTTTTGATTTTATTGTGGTGATGATTTCATTAACTGTTATTCCATTAGACCGTGTATTAATCACATTAATCAGTCTATATATTGGCACAAAAGTGATAGACTTCGTAATCGAAGGTTTAAACCCTAAAAAAGCAGTGACTATTATTTCTAAAGAACCTGATCGTGTTGCGAAGATGATAGATGAAGATATTGGACGTGGTGTAACAATCTTAAATGGGCGCGGATATTTTTCTAAACAAGAAACAGATGTATTATATGCTGTGATTAGTAAAACGCAATTATCAAGAACGAAGCGCATGATTCGAAAAATTGATCAAAATGCATTTGTCGTAGTCCATGATGTGCGCGATGTTTATGGAAATGGTTTTTTAGTTGAAGATTAATATGAATTAAGACAGGAATCGTTAATACGCACGATTCTTGTCTTTTTTTGTACGTTACATTTTATGATTTTCAAATAGAAAAGCGTTTTAAAAAATGATATAATGAACGGACATGAAAATGATTCTCAATTAGAGATGCATATTCGCATATTTTATAAATGAACGCTATAAAATGGTAAGCGTAGAAAGAAGGATAATGATGAGTAGATTAACAGGAAAAGAAGTGACAATTGGATATGGTGATCGTATCATCGTGAATAACTTAGATGTTGCAGTTCCTGATCGGAAAATCACATCTATCATCGGACCTAATGGTTGTGGGAAATCTACATTGTTAAAGGCTTTATCACGATTATTGAGTACGAAGAGTGGAGAGGTTTATTTAGACGGGAAAAATATTCAGTCACAGTCAACGAAAGAAATTGCGAAAAAGATTGCGATATTACCGCAGTCTCCTGACGTAGCTGATGGGCTTACTGCAGGTGAGTTAGTCTCCTATGGTCGTTTTCCTCATCAAAAAGGCTTTGGTCGTTTATCAGATGAAGATAAAAAAGAAATCGAATGGGCCATGCGTGTCACAGGCACTCATGATTTTAAACACCGTGCTGTCAATGACTTAAGTGGTGGTCAGCGCCAACGTGTATGGATTGCTATGGCGCTTGCGCAAAAGACAGATATTATTTTCTTGGATGAACCAACTACGTATTTAGATATTTCACACCAACTTGAAATTTTAGAATTAGTTCAAACATTAAATCAAGAACATGGGACAACGATTGTAATGGTTTTACATGATATTAACCAAGCCATTCGTTTTTCAGATTACTTAGTGACAATGAAAAATGGTGATATCGTTAAACAAGGCGAAACAGAAGATGTTTTAACAAATGAAATTCTCGAAGAAGTGTTTAATATTGACGCTGAATTAAGCACGGACCCAAGAACAGGTAAACCGATGTTAGTAACGTACAATTTACTGTGTAAACACTATGAAAAAGTAAATTAATAAAATGAAAGAGGACTTCGAATGAAAAGCACAGTGACTGCTCAATTAAAATTCAGTGTATATATGCTCGTGGCAATATGTGTGACAGTGATTGCTTTTATCGCATCGATGATGTTAGGACAAGCACACGTTAGCCTACACACGATATGGACTGCAATATTTCAATATGATGCCTCTAATCAAGCACATAATATTATAGTAGAAATTAGATTACCGCGTGACATAGGGGCCTTGATTGTTGGCATGGCACTGGCGGTATCTGGTGCTGTAATTCAAGGTGTTACAAAGAATGGACTCGCAGACCCAAGTTTAATTGGTTTAAACGCTGGGGCTGCGTTTGCTTTAGCGGCTACTTTTGTGTTTTATCCAGAAGCGCCGTTTTTTGTAGTCATCCTATTCAGTTTTATGGGTGCAATTTTAGGTGGGGTATTTGTATTATCAGTGGGTGCATCTAAACGTGGTGGTTATCAACCGATGCGGCTTATTTTAGCTGGTGCAGCGATTAGTGCATTGCTCACTGCACTAAGTCAAGGATTGGCATTAACGTATCGCTTAAATCAATCGATTAATTTTTGGAACGCTGGAGGGATATCGAGCACAACATGGCAGCATTTATCTATCAGTGTGCCACTTGTTGTGACAGTAACAATTATACTTATGCTGATGCGACGCCAACTGACTATATTGAGTTTAGGCGACGCGATTGCTAAAGGATTAGGACAAAACACGACACGTATAAGCATCATTGCATTATTATTAACGATGCTTTTAGCAGGAATTTCAGTAGCAATGGTAGGCCAAATTGCTTTTGTAGGGCTGATCATACCACATTTAGTGCGATTTCTAGTAGGTACAGATTATGAGAAAATCTTGCCACTCTCAGCTTTATTTGGTGGTGCACTTGTCTTAATTGCAGATATTATTGCAAGATTACTAGGAGAAGCACCTATGAGTGCCATTATCGCATTTATTGGTGTGCCTTTTTTCTTGTACTTAATTAAGAAGGGAGGTCGTCTCGTGTGATTGCTCGAAACATCAAACAAAAGCGACGCCTTTCATTAATTTTAACGGGTATTTTATGTATCCTTTCTATAATATTGAGTTTAACGACGGGAGCGTTTCCGATGACTTTGGGAGAGTTGGTCAGCGCACTCATTGGTCAAGGTAATGGGGCGACACAGCTTATCCTATTTGAATTTCGTTTACCGCGTTTAATTGTCACGCTATGTGCTGGGATAGCACTCAGCTTAAGTGGTGCCATATTACAAAGCATAACAAGAAATGGTCTTGCTGAGCCTGGCATACTTGGTATCAATGCTGGAAGCGGTTTTGCGATTGCGTTATTTATCGCGATAGGACAAATCAAAGCTGACGACTTTGTTTATATGTTACCAATTGTCAGCTTATGTGGTGGATTGATTGTTACACTTTTTATTTTTTATTTTAGTTATGAAGGTGAAAAGGGTTTATCACCGGCAAGTATGGTTTTAGTGGGTGTTGGGTTATCCGCGGCGCTTTCAGGTGGCGCATTAACGTTAATTTCTTCGTTTGATCGCAGTCAGTCAGAATTTATTTCAACTTGGTTTGCAGGAAATATTTGGGGAGATACGTGGCCATTTGTATGGACTTTTGTGCCATGGCTTCTTATCATCATTCCTGTTGTGTTATATAAAGCTGAAATACTTAATATTTTAAATACGAGCGATGCGATTGCATTAGGCTTAGGTATCTCTCTTAAACGTCAACGTCTCATATTAGTATTTCTTGCCGTATTATTATCTTCAGTAGCAGTATCCATTGTAGGTGCGATTGGATTTATAGGTTTGATGGCACCCCATATAGCACGTACAATCATTGGTCCAAGACATCAAAGTTTTTTACCGTTAGCGATGATGATAGGCGGGATACTCCTAGTCATTTCAGACACTATAGGTCAAAACTTAGTACAACCCAATGGATTGCCAGCAGGAATTATCGTTGCGATCATTGGAGCACCTTATTTTTTATATTTAATGTATAAAGTTAAAGGTACATAAATATGTGTAGTGATGTGAGCGTACATCGTGAATTTATGTGTTTCTAAACAAAATTTAATGATGCATCAGTAAGCATTTCCTTAAAAATTATGTTAAAATAAATGTAATTATTATGAGATGCAAATTCAGGAGGACAAGCGATGCAAGATTTAATTCAAAAACACGTATTGAACGGCGAATTTTCAGCTGTTAAAAGCTTAATGTCCGCGACTGATTTCTTAGCTTTTGAAGAAGCGTATATTTCTAGTGCTCATGAGGATGAAAGTGTGATGTATTATACGTGTCTTCTCGATATGATTAAACAAGAAGAAACGTCAGAAATTCATGACCTTGCGTTTTTGCTCCTCGTATATCCTCTAAGTGATGTACCTGGTGCACTCGATGCAGCATACTATCATGCCAAGTCATCCATTACTTTGACTGAAGGAAAAGAAGTTAAAAGCTTACTTCAAATGTTATTACTTCATGCGATTCCTGAACCAGTCATTTCGGATAAAAAAGCTTTTGATATTGCCAAGCAGATATTAAAAATTGACCCTGAAAACAAAGTAGCGCGTAATGTATTAAAAGAAACAGCGAAGCGAATGGATCAAGTCGTTGTAGATATTGGTGATTTAAATCATTTCAAAGATGCAAAGTAAAATTGTTACTATATAAGAGAGGTGGGACCTATGTACCATCTCTTTTTTTATATTAATTTATAGTGTTGCAAGTGAGTTCTAATTATAAAGTAGTTTTTAACATGTTTAATGTCATAAAATTGCAGTGTACAATTGACAACAAATTTTCATCGCGTCGTTTGTAAACGGCTTATTTTTGCATAAATATACAAAATCAAAATGAATACGTTTCAAATTATACTTGTTTGTGTATAATTACAATGGCATAATAAGTTTTATTTTGTGTTTAAATCCCGTCATTACAATGGTTATAGCAATTGATAAGCGGGTTATAAATTTGAAATAAAGCGTATAATGTGGTTTAATGTTTAACGTGTTTTGCAAATGAGGAGGTCAAAACAGATGCACAAATATTCTGAAGCAATTAAAATTGCTTTTGCTTATGTTGGCGTTGTCGTAGGTGCAGGTTTTTCGACAGGTCAAGAAGTAAAACAATTCTTTAGTATGTACGGGATTTATTCTTATATTGGGGTGGTTATCTCAGGTCTTATCCTTACATTCATTGGGCGTCAAGTAGCCAAAATAGGAACGGCATTTGATGCGAATAATCACGAATCCACTCTAGAATATCTATTCGGCAGAAAGTTAGGATTGATTATTGATTATATTTTAATTTTATCGCTGTATGCAGTAACCATTACAATGATTGCTGGTGCAGGATCCACGTTTTTTGAAAGTTATGGTGTGCCAGTATGGTTAGGCGCGTTAATTATGTGTATTCTTGTATTTCTGACATTGTTGATGGACTTCAATAAAATTGTCGGGGCGTTAGGCGTTGTAACACCTATTCTAATTATTTTAGTTGTCATTATAGCAGCAACATACTTATTTAAAGGATCTATCGGCTTTTCGGAAGTCAATAGTGTTGTTGAAAAACCAAGTCTCATTCAAGGTATATGGAATGGTTTTAACTATGGTGGTTTAGCTTTTGCTGTTGGCTTTAGTACATTAGTTGCGATAGGTGGCGATGCGTCTAAACGTAAAGTATCAGGTCTGGGTGGCCTTGTTGGTGGTGTAGTATATCTCGTTTTACTTGGATTAATTAACTTTGCGTTACAGTCTGAATATCCAAGTATTAAAGATTCAGCGATTCCAACACTTGTGTTAGCAGGGCAGATTTCACCAATTTTAACGTTTGTATTTTCAATCGTAATGCTTGCGGTAATGTACAATACGATTTTAGGTTTATCGTATTCATTTGCGGCACGTTTTACAAAACCATATACTAAAAAATATTACGTCATGATTAGTATCATTATGCCAGTGGCATATGCCTTAAGTTTTGTAGGTTTTGAAGGGCTTATCGCATTTGTTTACCCGATGATGGGTGTGATTGGTTTATTTATCGTCATTGCTGTAATGGTTAAATATTTTTATAGAAAATCTCAGGATAAGAAATACATTGCTTAATTCATAAGATATGATAAAATTTTTCCGAAAGGGAAGATTGTTATGAAAAAACGTAAAAAGAGTTGGCTTGTGATTGCATGTATTGTCTTTATAGTCATAGCCGGCCTTGTCGTCGGCTATTTTTTTGGAACTAAAAAGTCACAAGAAGCATCACATAAAAAGAAAGTTGCTATTCAAAATAATAATGTCACGGCACTTACGGACATCACATATATGAAAAGTTTGCCTAATAGTCAACTGGATATTTTGATGCCTAAAAATATTAGTGCAAATGAAAAATTACCTGTCATCTTTTGGGCGCATGGTGGTGGATTTATTGCGGGAGACAAACAATATAAAAACCCCTTGCTCGCTAATGTTGTTGAACGTGGCTATGTTGTAGTCAACGTCAACTATGCGTTAGCGCCTGAATATCAATATCCAACGCCATTAATTCAAATGGATAAAGCAGTAGCTTTTATCAAAGCCAATCAAAATAAATTACCTGTAGATATGAATCAAGTTGTTTTTGGTGGTGATTCTGCTGGCGCTCAAATTAACAGTCAATTTACTGCGATACAAACCAATGCCGAACTAAGAGAAGCGATGGGATTTAAACAACAAGTGACGCCAAACAATATTAAAGCCGCTATTTTTTTCGGGGGTTTTTATAATATGCATACAGTACGTGAAACTGAATTCCCCCGTATTGATTTGTTTATGCGTAGTTATACAGGGGCCAGAGATTGGGAAAGCCATTTTAAAACTATTAACCAAATGTCTACAGAACGTCAAATTACATCGAAATTTCCATCAACGTATCTATCTGTAGGCGATGATGACCCATTCCGTTCTCAAAATGATTCATTTTCACATGCTCTAAAATCGCAACAAATCCCGGTTGATACGTTGTTTTATAATGGGTCACATCATTTAAAACATCAATATCAATTTCATCTTGAAAAACCAGAATCTCGTGAAAACATACGTCGCGTTTTGAGTTTTTTAAGTAGAAATACCACACAACAAAATTTGAAATCTGACATTGATGAAGCACCACAAACAGATATTAACCTAAATCCGTATGAAGAAATGCCTTAAACAGATGTATAGCCAAATGGATGAGATTATAAAGCAACAACGTCTATAAAATAGCCCTCAAACATGTTGTCGTCAAAATGTTTGAGGGTTATTTCTATACTTGTATTGATTTTTATTTACTGTATTGCATGGTAACATCATACTAAAAGGTAGGTATTTCAAGTGTCCAATGATAAAATAAAGACGATTTAATGAACGATGTATGCCATCATATATTCATTGAAATATTGGTCGTCAATCTTAAGGGTATGTTGCATTTCGCCTTCCACTTTAAAGCCTGCGCGTTTGTATAAACGATATGCACTCGTATTATCGGTTACAACGGTTAACTCAATACGGGTCATTTGATGATCACGACACCAATTTTTACATGCATCTAAAAGTGCTTGGCCGATACCGAATCCCTGCTCTTGATTTAAGACACCCATTGCTATTCTTGCTTTATGTTCAATTCGATGGAGTTTCTTTGAAACAATGGTAATGTAACCTACCAGCATGTCGCTTTTTTCAGCTACTAAAATAGCTAAGTGAGGAGATGTAATGACTTCTTCAAGATTAGAAATGGCATATTCTAATGAAGGTACGTACTCGCCAGGTGCATAAAGCATGTATTCTGACTCATCATAAACCTTTTGCATTAAAGTGGTAAAAGCTTCTACGTCGTTAATACTTATTTCTCTAATGTTTAAAGACATGCTTTCAACTCCATTTTTATAAATTAACGTCCCTTAAAAGGGGAATAAGATACCATTATTTATTGTATCGCACTTTACCATGTATAGGAAGTTATTAGAAAGGGGCATCATTATGCGACTCAAAATATTATTAGCAGGTGGAACGGGGACAATCGGTAAATCCTTAATTGAATCTTTAACACCCGAATATGATATTTATACTATGTCTAAATATCCTAAAAAGCACGCACATCCTCACGTGACGTGGATAAAAGGGGATATTTATAATTACTACGATGTGAAAAAAGCAATGGAAGGCATCGATATAGCGGTATTTTTTATTGATCCAACGAAACATTCGGCGAAAATGACTCGTGCACTTGCGAAAGAGCTCAATATCATTGCGGCTGATAATTTTGGAAGAGCAGCAAAAGCCTGTGATGTACAAGAAATCATGTATGTGCGAGGAAGCAAATTTGACCAGGAAACGGTGACGCAACTTCAATCACATGGTGTTCATGTTCGAGCGACGAGTAAACGTATCAATAGACCACACATATCAGTAGAATTTCAAGCCGCTAAATATGATGACATACGGATTGCGCATCATATACCTAAGCCACCACATTGGGAAATGGAAACATTTATTGACGAAATGTCCCGTTGGCTTTCTCAAACTACCGGAACACGCGTTAAGATCGTTAGAGAAGGGGATTGTTTCAAGTTTTATAAGAAGAAAAACAACAAACTTTTGTTTGAATTTGAGCTAGAACGCATTGATGAGCACTACTATCGACTCGTGGCGAAAGAGAGTTCAATTTCATATACAAAAGAAGGGAAACGCGCATGTGTTGAATTTAGATACATTCCTCAATTTAATTGGATTATTGTACATTTATTCGACTATATTCCACGAGCAATTTGGCCGATTGCATATATGATTCAAGTGCCGTTTTACCAAATGCTTATTCGTGGCTTTGATACGAAATGTCGTATCCAAACACTTCAACATAAACAAATCAATGGAGAGTTTATGAGTTACACCAAAAATGATAAAAAGTCGTAAATATCAATGAATTCGGTCGGTATTTGTCTTACTTTAAATCACTCATATTAATTTTAATTGATACAATGAGTTGTTGTGATGTAATAAACACCCATGTATAACTGATCTTACTATCACTAAGTGATTATGATTTCACACGTTATCAAAACATGTGTGAGATCAAGAGGTGCTTGTGATGGTGGCTTAAACTTTATGATTGCCTTTGAAATTTGTTACGAATTGTCAAAGGCTTTTTTTAGTGCATCAGCGCGTTGTTTACATCATGATAAAGACAAATGATTAAGAATTGCTTGCCAATATAACACACAGTTATGAACATATGATAACTTTTTATTATCGACTCTATAATTGATTATAACTTTAAATGATTAATTGATGTTCAATTATGAAAATTTTGTAATTGGTATAGATGGTCTTCAATTAAAAGGCTTCACGTAGCAACTCAAGTGTATTTAATGTGAAAATTTTACGAAAGTTTATCCCAAATGGTAGGCATATGACGTATTTAAGGCGATAATAAATTAGAAATGTTAAGGTTTTGTAAATTTAATTGTAGATATGTAAAATTTATGCTATTTTCAAATAGGATTATGAAATTTTAGTGAAAACGTATCGTTTCAATTCTTGTTTCTATAGTAATAACAGAATTGCGTACTTTTCACTAAATAAGTTAACAAAGATTTAACATTGATTTATAATTAAATAAACAATGAGTTTACAAATGGGATAGGACGACAGTTGAACGGAGGATTTCAAATGATTAGAAAAAAGAAGGATAAGTTTATGGAGCGCTTAGAGGATATGATTTATAACCTTGATCGTGCTGCTGTAGAATTCGGTAAAATGGATTTCAATACTCATTTAGATCTACGTACATATGCAGATAACATCAAAACGTATGAATCTCATGGTGACGATTTAATGCATCAAGTGATTACAGATTTAAATCAAACGTTTATTACACCAATTGAGCGTGAAGATATTATGTCTTTATGTAATGCGATTGACGATGTATTAGATGCAATGGAGGAAACATCTGCAATGTTTGAAATGTATTCCATTGAATACACAGATGAGTTTATGGCCGAATTTGTTGAAAACATCCAAAAAGCCATAGGAGAAATGAAATTAGCAATTGGTTTAATGTCAGAGAAAAAGCTATCTCACATGCGTGTACATTCTATTAATATTAAAGAATTTGAAACAAACTGTGATGGCATATTACGCCAATCCATTAAACATATCTTTAACAGTGAAACAGATCCTGTCACTTTAATTAAAATTAAAGACATCTATGAAAGTTTAGAAAATATTGCTGACCGTTGTCAGACAGTAGCGAACAATTTTGAAACAATAATCATGAAAAATAGCTAAGGAGTATCTATCTTATGGAATTATTAGTGCTGATAACGGTGGCTATTGTTATATTTTCATTAGTGTTTGATTTTATTAACGGGTTTCATGACACAGCCAATGCTGTAGCCACTGCTGTTTCTACGCGTGCATTAACACCTAGACATGCGATTTTATTAGCGGCCATTATGAATTTTATTGGGGCCTTAACTTTTACAGGTGTAGCAACAACAATAACAAAAGACATTGTTGATCCATTTACGATTCACAATGGTTTGGTTGTTGTGTTAGCAGCGATTTTAGCAGCCATTGTATGGAACTTGGTGACATGGTATTTTGGAATTCCTAGTTCATCATCACACGCGCTTATTGGGGCGATTGCTGGATCAGCGGTTGCTTCAGCAGGTTCATTTAGTATTTTACACTTTCAAGGGTTTACGAAAATCGTTTTAGTATTATTACTTTCACCAGTCATCGCTTTTATCGTCGGGTTTACGATTTATTCAATTGTAAAAAAAGTATTTAAAAATGCGAATCTTGCACGAACGAATCAAAACTTCCGATTTTTCCAAATTTTTACAGCAGCGTTGCAATCTTTTTCTCACGGTACAAATGATGCTCAAAAGTCAATGGGGATTATTACGATGGCATTGATCGTAGCCAATCTTCAATCAGACGTAGAGCCTGCATTATGGGTTAAAATTTCATGTGCTGCAGCAATGGGGCTCGGAACCGCAGTTGGTGGTTGGCGTATTATTAAAACAGTCGGTGGAAACATTATGAAAATTCGTCCTGCCAATGGCGCAGCTGCAGACCTTTCTTCTGCATTGACAATTTTCACAGCGTCTTATCTTCACTTTCCACTCTCAACGACACACGTTGTATCCTCATCTATTTTAGGTGTAGGCTCAGCTAATAGAATTAAAGGTGTTCATTGGAATACAGCAAAACGTATGATTGTGACATGGGTAATTACATTACCAATCACTGCAATCATTGCAGCTATTTTCTATTTCATTTTGAACCTCTTTATATAATAATAGACTGAATTACCTTTAATATAAAAATCATGTAATGGTACTTCAAATCGCCTTCGAATGCTCATGTTTAAATGAACTTCGAAGGCGATTTTTTTCTATGTGTAATAGGGCATACCTCATCGCATATAAATACTATTCAATAAAGGGACGGTAAATAAGTGCTCCGCTAATCCTGAAAAATGGGGATGAAACATAGTACACCTGTTAATTAAAAATAAGCCACCAAAATTCATTTATACATGAGCTTTGGTGGCCTATTTTTATATAGTGTTCAATCGATTCGTTTTAATGAATGTAATTATAAGATGATGCAATTGAAGCTGGAATTGTACGATAATCTGGTGTACCTGGTGGTGTATTATAGTTTGTTTCAGAAATTAAAATGCTGCCATCAGGATTCACACGTTCAACATATGCGACATGACCAACTGGGCCTTCGTAGTTTTGCATAATTGACCCAACAGTCGGGTTATGATCTACCACATAACCGTCAGCCGCAGCATTCGCAGCCCAATGATCTGCATTCCACCAATATGTACTAATAGGTTGGCCTGCTTCAGCACGTTTATTAAATACATGCCAAGTACATTGACCCCAATCATAAAGGTTTTGATGGTTGAATGTTGGTGACGTATAACCGCCATTAGATGTTTGCGTAGTGCCTGTAGGTGACCCTGAAGTTGTTGTAGCATTGCCACCTGAACCGCCAGGAATTGTTAATGTTTGATTAGGGAAAATAAGGTAACCATTTAATTGGTTAGCATTCATAATATCTTGCGCTGTTACACCATATTGCGCTGCGATTAAGTCCAATGATTCACCTGCGCGCACGGTATGTGTATTACCTTGAGATACATTTGGTGTGTTGTTTCCAGTTTGGTTATTGTTAGCTGAACCAATTGTAAGCACTTGACCAGGGAATATAATATGGTTAGATAAATTATTGTCTTGTGTTAATTGATCTACAGATACCCCGTATTGTTGTGCGATAGACCAAATAGACTCGCCTGACTGTACCGTATGTTGTGTTGAAGCTTCAGCATCTTGGTGTACAAGTAGCGCTGCAGCTCCTGAAGTAAATGTAAGTGCGAATGCGAACTTTTTCAAAGTATTGCCCCCTTATATCCATAATTTTTTAATGAATGACTTTAAGTATTAGATTCCACTTCATGGTATCAAAATTTAAAGACATTTTGTGCGTTGTTACAAAGGTGTAATATTGTGATAAACATAGTGCTTTTTAAAAAAGCTTTGAATAAGTTGAAATATAAGACTTTAGACCTATACCCTATTTTTAAGTTCGTTAAATATTAAAATGGTTGTAATAATTCATTAACTGTTTTAGCATATACATATTCTGATGGATTGGATAGGAGGTAAGCATATGTCATCACCCACAGGTCAATCAAATATAAAACCACATCCGTTACAATATGGTAAAGTTTGGCTATTTTTTATGTATTATTGGTTGATTTTTGGTATATCAACGTATGTTGGACAGTTCTTACCTTTAGCGTGGCGACAACCACTTTCCATTGCGTTGTTAATACTCATTCTGCTTACAATGATTGTACAGCGTGCACGTTTTAGTGGTCCAATCATGTCACACATTTATACCATCGTATCAGGGTTATTATCTTATGCCACGTTTACAGTTGCACTACAAGATCTTGGCCCGAGTATATTTTTCAAAAATGTATTATTAGCCATTGTTGGATTTGTCATCTTTGGTTGTATAGGGTTCTTTTTAATTAAAGACGCGTCGAATTTAGGGAAGTACTTATTTGTAGTGTTGATTGCGTTAATTGTCGCAAGTTTAGTAGGTTGTTTCATTCACAATCCGATTTATCATACGCTCATTTCATTAGTTGGGCTGTTGCTTTTTTTACTTTATACGTTGTATGATTTTAATAGAATGAAAAGAGGCGCTTATTCTCCTCGTGAGATGGGGTTCAATTTATTCTTAAATCTGTTTAGAATCATTCGCTATGTGCTGAACCTGGCACGATACGCGCGTCGATAAAAAATTGAATAGTTAAAGTTACCACTGGAAGTGCCGTCAATTAACGGCTGAGATTAAAATAGTGATTTTAAAATTCCTTGACCTGATCCAGATAATGCTGGCGTAGGAAAGTGGCATACGTTTTTTGATTTGCATGCTACTTTTCTATGTTTAGAAAAGTAGTATTTTTTTTGAGGAGGTGACGTGATGCTCATCGTAATTACGCCTTTTGAAATATTAAATGAACAACATCAACAATGTTTACTACATAGAGCTTCGTTCATTGATGGTGTCATTCTGCGCACTCCGATGTCAGATCCTGCACTCAAATTATGGATACAGATGCTACTTAATCAAGGATTCCCAAAACACAAACTCATTATTCACACACGTGTAGCTTTGGCGCAGGAATTCGATATTAAGCGCATTCATTTTCGTGAGTACGACATTCCTGCACATTTTAACACTAAAGCATGGCAAGTGAGTATGTCTGTGCATTCACCTAAAGCGATACGTTATGCGTTAGATAAAGGGGCAATATGGGGATTGTATGGGCATCTGTTTCAAACCGAATCTAAACATGGTCTAAGGCCCAGAACGAAAGCTGAGGTTCGACACGTATTAGCGCAATCATTACCTCTAGTGGCTGTAGGAGGAATAAATGCAACTACTATTGTTAACGTTTCACATCAATTTATAGGCATCGCGATGATTCGCGGGGCTTTTAATCAAAAAGTGTCTCACGTTAAGCAAGTTAGGTCTATATGGATGAAAGGAGGGGGACAGTTATGAAAGTAAAGGTCAATGGAGATACACATGATTTCAAAAAAGGTACGACAATTACACAAATGCTTCAATGTTTTGATATTGAAAGCAAACGTATGGCAATTGAAATAAATGGTCACGTTGTAAAAAGGTCGGTATGGCCACAATATACGTTATCAGAATGTGATCGAATTGAAATTTTAGAATTTGTAGGAGGCGGATAATATGTTTCAGATTGCACATTTTTCATTTGATTCAAGGTTATTTTTAGGAACAGGAAAGTTTGAAAGTGCAGATATTCAAAAACAAGCTATTGAAGCATCAGAAACAAATGTTTTAACTTTTGCAGTACGCCGTATGAATTTATATGACAAGGCATTGCCCAATCCATTAGCGGATGTGAATTTAGAAAAGTTTATTACTTTCCCTAATACTGCGGGTGCTAAAACAGCTGAAGAAGCTGTGCGCATTGCGGAAATTGCTCATGAAGCTAGCGTGTGTGACATGATTAAAGTAGAAGTGATTGGCGATGATCATACACTACTACCAGATCCTTTTGAGACGTATCGCGCGTGTGAACAATTGCTAGAAAAAGGTTATATCGTATGTCCTTATATTTCAGATGATGTCGTCTTAGCTCGTCGATTAGAGGAATTAGGCGTCCATGCGGTCATGCCGTTAGCATCCCCGATTGGAACGGGGAGAGGATTGAGCAACCCTTTAAATTTACGTTTTATCATTGAAAACAGTAAGATTCCAGTTATTGTTGATGCTGGTATAGGCTCTGCAAAAGATTGTGCGGAAGCTATGGAGTTAGGCGCGGATGCAATACTATTAAACTCGGCAATTTCTGGTGCTAAAGATCCGGTGAAAATGGCGCGTGCAATGAAAAAAGGGATTGAAGCGGGACGTCTCAGTTATGAAGCGGGTCGCATTCCGGTTCGGTATAATGCCGTCCAATCTAGTCCATCAGAAGGACTTGGATTTCTTTAATGTCACGCTATGATAGACAAGAAAAATTCCACGCATTTGGACAACAAGGCCAACAAAAACTAGCGCAATTGCATGCATTTATTGTAGGCGTAGGTGCACTGGGGAGCGGTATCGCTGAACAACTTGTGAGAAGTGGCGTAGGAAAGTTAACGATATTAGATAAAGATATTGTGAGTATGTCGAATTTACATCGGCAAAGTGGTTACTTAGAAATAGACGCCAATCAGCTGCGCCCAAAAGTGTATGCGTTAAAAGAGCGGCTTAATGCGATGAACAGTCATGTTGAAATCAACGCGTTAAATAAAGAGTTAACGTCAAATAATGCAGAAACACTTTTCCTTCAATATCAACCTGATTTAATTTTAGATGGACTAGATCGATATGAGCCAAGATATTTGCTTAACGAGGTGTGTCATAAGTTAGATATCCCGTATATTTATAGTGCAGTCGTAGGAAGTCAAGTTAGTGTTTTTCCAATAGGTAAGGATGGGCCATGTTTGAACTGTCTCATGCCGGATGTACCCGAGACAATGGAAAGTTGTGCGCAGTATGGTGTTTTACCCCCTGCTGTTCATATTGCGAGTAGTCTCGTCGTTGCAGAAGTATTTCACTATGTGATGCACGGACAATTTTCATTTGAAATGAAAGCTTTCGATATTTATAAAAACACATTTAAATCAATAGATATCACTGAATTAAAAGAAGCGGCTTGCGATGTCTGTCAAAAACATCATTACCAAAGACTGACATATAAGCAGCAACATACTGAGACCTTTTGTGGAGGTGTTATTCAAATCCGCTTGACACCCCAAGATTTTCAGCGACCACTTGCACAAGAAGTCTTGATACTTCACCAAAACGCCTATGTTAAACGTTTGAAATATAAACACTATACAATGACGTTTTTCCAAGATGGTCGTTTATTAATCTATGGAAGCAGTCACACCAAATATGTGGATGACGTAACGCGTCACATTTTCTTTTCATCTTAATATAACGTGAGTTGATAATATTAAAATAAAAGCGGTATAATAAAAAGTATTCATTAGCAACTGAAAGTGAGATGGAAATATGGGACGTAAATGGAACAACATTAAAGAAAAAAAGGCACAAAAAGATAAAAATACAAGCCGTATTTATGCAAAGTTTGGTAAGGAAATCTACGTTGCAGCGAAATCTGGTGAACCAGATCCTGAATCAAACCAAGCTTTAAAACTTGTGCTTGAGCGTGCAAAAACGTATTCAGTACCCAACCATATTATAGATCGTGCCATTGATAAAGCTAAAGGTGGTGGCGATGAAAACTTTGATGCGTTACGTTACGAAGGATTTGGACCAAGCGGATCTATGGTCATTGTTGATGCGTTAACAAATAATGTAAATCGTACAGCATCAGACGTGCGTGCAGCATTCGGTAAAAATGGTGGCAATATGGGTGTATCAGGATCTGTAGCCTACATGTTCGACCATACAGCAACGTTTGCCTTTGAAGGATTTGATGCAGATACTGTTTTAGAAAATTTAATGGAAGCAGATGTAGATGTGCGTGATGTGATTGAAGAAGGAGGCTTAACGATTGTTTATGCTGAGCCGGATCAATTTGGCATTGTACAACAAGCGTTAAAAGAAATGGGTGTAGAAGCATTCGAAGTGGCTGAATTCGAAATGTTGCCTCAAACAGAAGTACAACTTTCTGCAGAGGACCAAGAAACGTTTGAAAAGCTTATAGATGTTTTAGAAGATTTGGAAGACGTCCAACATGTTTTCCATAACGTCGAATTATAAAAGTAAGTGTATTAGGAGGTGGAACGCGATGTTTCACCTCTGTTTTTATAATGAAAACATAAATTTAAGATGCATACGATACCATTAAGACACTTGACGTTTGTAAGTGTCATCATCCCTTAATTATATGAGTGAGATGAGTAGAGGTGAGGGTTATTTTAAACAAACTTTAAATTTGAAAAAAGACTTTCGTTGCAATTAACATAAATACTATTTTCATATAGAACTGTCTCCATCTTGTCTTTCTTTAGTGACATCATATAAAAGTTTATATATAATGAACAAAAGGGAGTTGGTGACTGTGAAAGTAAAGTATATTGATAAACGTCACTGGCGTCGCCTCATAGATCGGGATTATATCGAAGTCAAAGTAAATAACAATAAGTTTAAAGGAATTATCGGTTTGATAACGATGAACAAGGTGAAAGAGCCTTTGGAGGTGACCGTTGTTGGTAAACGAATGATTGTGGCAAATGATCATTTTCAGTGGCTACAAATTTTGCCGGAAAAGAAACGTTATAGTATGACCGTTATGTTTAACGATAAAGGGGAGCCTTTACAATATTACTTTGACATTAATTTAAAAAATATTACGCAAAAGGGTAAAGCGCGTACAGTAGATTTATGTTTGGATGTACTTGTATTACCTGATGGAAAATACGAACTCGTAGATCAAGATGATTTGGAACGCGCATTAAAATCAAAGCAAATTACCAGAAAACAATACCACGAAGCCTACGTAATTGCACATCAATTGATGATTCAAATCGATGAAGATTTCGAGAGTATTCACGATAAAGCAATGTATTGTTATAAAAAAATCAATCATAAATACCATAAAACAGAAAGAAGTACGCAGCTATAAACGTCACAGCAACATCGTAATTAGACATGAAGTTGTGAGGATATTTCTGCACACTGGACATGTGATGTCTAGTGTTTCTTTTTATTTTTACAGGAGGGTGAATATGAAAATTGATGATTATCGATTATTGATTACTTTAGATGAAACGCGCACGTTAAGAAAAGCTGCAGAGCGCTTATATATTTCACAGCCTGCGGTGACACAACGTCTCAAATCCATTGAGCGTCACTTTGGTGTTGAAATATTTATTCGTACCAAAAAACAGCTGATTACTACAATCGAAGGCGCTATGGTTATAGAGCATGCTAAAACGATGCTAAAACGGGAACGTCTTTTTCAAGATAAAATTAAAGCGCATATCGGCTCAGTGAGTGGTACGTTATCTATTGGGTGTTCCTCATTAGTGGGTCAGACGGTATTACCCGAAGTGTTGTCACGTTATACGAACGAATTCCCGAATGTTGAAATCCAACTTCAAGTAGGGTCAAGTGAGCACATTAAAGCACACCATAACGATTACCATATTATGATTGTGAGAGGAAATCAGCTACTCAATCTTCATAATGACCATTTAATGGATGATCAACATTATTTTATTTATCCTAAAAGTAAAGCATCTGAACTTCAAAAATTACCTTTTATTGAATTCCAAGCAGATCCCGTGTACATCAATCAAATTAAAACGTGGTATCACCATCACATGTCTCAAGATTATCATGCGCGTATTAAAGTAGACCAAGTGGCGACATGTAAAGCGTTATTATTAAGCGGCGTAGGGGTAACGATTTTACCAGAAATTATGGTTAAAGACTTAGACGAAAATGAGTTTGAACTTGTGAAAGTGGATATAGAAGAAGAGTCGCTCATTCGCTCTACGTATTTAAGCTATGATGTCAGTATGTTACAACTGCCTCAAGTGAGTTCATTCATCAATATTTTAAAAGATCAAGTAGCAGCGTCATCAACAATTTAAAGAGGAGGCGCACATGTTTCGAGAATTACTTCAAATCAAAAACTATAAACTTTTTGTTGCGAATATGATGTTAATTGGAATGGGAATCGCCGTAACGGTACCCTTTTTTGTATTATTCGCAACAAATAAACTTGGGATGACCACGAACCAATTTGGCTTATTGCTCGCACTTGCAGCGATTTGTCAATTTTCAATGAATACCATAGTGGCACGTTTCTCTGACACACATGCGATCAATAGAAAAGTCATTATCATTTGTGCATTATTCATGGGAGCAATGAGTTTTGCATTGCCATTTTTTGTAGATAATATTTTATTATTCATCATTTTATATGCTATTTTTCAAGGGTTATTTGCACCAGCTATGCCACAACTTTATGCCTCGGCAAGAGAATCTATTAATCAATCCACATCTAGTAGTCGTGCAGTATTTGCAAATTCAGTGTTAAGGTCGATGTTTTCATTCGGATTTTTATTCGGTCCTTTAGTAGGAAATCTTTTAAATCAATCTTGGGGATATGATGGATTGTTTGGTGGTACGGTAGCAATTATCGTACTAACATTAATTTTACAAATCTTTTTCTTCAAAGAGACGAAAGTGAAACAACCTATTCGAGGTAGTCACACATTAGAACAAAATGCGCCTTCAATGTTAAAACACACATATTTAATTATTCCGTTTTTAGCGTTTATCTTGCTGCATATTGGCCAATGGATGTATACATTAAATATGCCTTTATTTGTGACACAATATCTTCATGAAGATGAAAAGTATGTAGGTCATTTAGCCAGTTTATGTGCAGGTCTTGAAGTGCCTTTTATGATTATTTTAGGAATGGTAGCAAGCAAAATTGAAACGAGAACATTGCTTGCAATTGCCGCAGTATGCGGTACGCTCTTTTTTGGAAGTATTGGTATTTTCAACAGCGTCACGATGATGTTAGTAGGGCAAGTCTTTTTAGCAGCTTTTTTAGCTGTGTTGTTAGGAATTGGGATCAGCTATTTCCAGGATATTTTACCGCAATTTCCAGGTTATGCGTCTACTTTATTTGCAAATGCAATGGTAGTAGGACAACTATTAGGTAATTTATTAGGCGGTGCGATGAGTCAGTGGGTTGGACTTGGCAATGTATTTTATGTTTCAGCATTGTCACTTGCACTTGGTTTTCTATTAATATTATTAACAAAAACGAATGTCCAACCACACGCACAATAGAAAGGGATGATGTAGCAATGACAATACTATTTTGGTTATTGATTGTAATATGTTTTGCAGTTGCATTATTCAGTTTAATCAAGCCGATTATTCCAGGTGTCCTCTTTTTGTGGATCGGGTTTTTAATTTATCAGTTTGGCATTCACCAACACACACTATCATGGGTTTTTTGGAGTGCAATGGTGGGCCTAACTTTATTTATTTTTATTTCTGACTTATTAATGAATCGTTATTTTGTCAATCGTTTCGGAGGTAGTAAAAAAGGAGAGTGGGCTGCTTTAATAGGTGTCATCGTTGGCTCTTTTGTGTTACCTCCTTTTGGAATTTTAATTGTGCCATTTATCTTAGTATTTGTAATTGAAATGATGGAACAACGAGCGGTTGATAAGGCGCTAAAAGCGAGTTTTGGCTCCCTAGTCGCATTTTTTTCAAGTGCATTCATGCAAGGAATTGTGATGTTGATAATGATTCTATGGTTTTTCATTGATGCGTTATTCATCAATACGTAAGACGCATCAATATGATAAATAATAGCAGATTCAGGGCACATCATGATATGTGCTGTAGAACAGTAAAAGTTAAATAGCCTTCAAAGTTCATCGAAACATGAATTTTGAAGGCTATTTTTATATTGAATATGTTTAGAAAAAAAGGAAGAATTAAGTCCCTTTATAACGCCAAGATGCCGTCTCTGTTTTATTCTTTTTTTCTTGACGGTCATTAATATATAATCCGATTGGTATGACTACAAAAGAAATTAATATAAATGTCCAATTGCCAATATTAATGTACGGTCCCCATTGTAAAAAGTTTTGAGGAAAGAAAAACAGTAAAAATAAAATGATGAATAACGCAATAATAACGATATAACCAAAAAACCATGAGAACCTAGAATAACTAAACGCTTGAAGTTGTACCATTTTATAGCAAGCCCATATAAATAAAAACAATACAAAGACCCCTATGACAAATGTGATGGGAAATGTATATAAATAAAGACGTGTATCATTAATGAAAAAACCAATAAAACCTTTTAAGAAACAAAAAACACCAAGTAATAATATTAAATGCTTAAGAATGGTTCTAAAAATATTGACAATAGTATGATTCGGTAATGTTTTAATGGTGTGTATGGCATGTTTTTTAGGGTCATGATTAAAGAAATCCATAGCATGCGTCCCTTTATCTTCTGCTTTCAAAAGATGATCCAAAATGTGTTGTAACACTTTTTCTGATTCATATGCATTCACGCGCATATCAGCTCGAACATAAGTCATGTAACTTTCAAAAATTTGGCGATCGGTATTATTTAAACGTAATGATTTAACATTGTTGTCTCGCGTGAGTTGTTCTACAGACTTCATCATACACACCTCCTTGAAATTATGGCATAATTTAAATTGATTATAGTATGACTACGTGCAAAATACAAATGAATTAAGGTGAGGTTATTATGAGAAAGGAGACTGTAATCAAAAACATAACCCACGCTGATGTGGCGTGCATTCAAGACATCGCTCATAAACATGTGCAAATGTTGCAAGGGGACCCTACAGTTCAAAAAGGCGTGACTACGATGATGTGTGCATTATACGAAGAAATGATATTGCGTCGTCTCCAATATGAACAAGAGTGTATCCGTGTAGTATTAAGAGAAACACTGGTCGTAAGCTATATTTGGGCTCATTATGATCAATCATCGAAAACAGTGACGATTGAGTCCTTATATACCCATCCAAACTATAGACAACAAGGTATAGCAATGGAACTTAAACAATATGTTGAAAATTGGGCTAGAACACTTAAAGCCCATCATATGATAGGGACAGTTTTAGCTACCAATACAGCGATGCAGTCATTAAATGAAAAATTAGGCTATCGTGTGCAAAAAGTCATCATGCATAAGCTACTGGATA
>NZ_JAANBJ010000017.1:0-2915 GCF_011394325.1 Staphylococcus sp. 11007852
ACGGTGGATGCCTTGGCACTAGAAGCCGATGAAGGACGTTACTAACGACGATATGCTTTGGGGAGCTGTAAGTAAGCTGTGATCCAGAGATTTCCGAATGGGGGAACCCAGCACGAGTTATGTCGTGTTATCCGCATGTGAATACATAGCATGTGAGAAGGTAGACCCGGAGAACTGAAACATCTTAGTACCCGGAGGAAGAGAAAGAAAAATCGATTCCCTGAGTAGCGGCGAGCGAAACGGGAAGAGCCCAAACCAACAAGCTTGCTTGTTGGGGTTGTAGGACACTCTGTACGGAGTTACAAAGGAATACGTTAGACGAATAACCTGGAAAGGTTAATCATAGAAGGTAATAATCCTGTAGTCGAAAACGTATACCCTCCTGAGTGGATCCTGAGTACGGCGGAGCACGTGAAATTCCGTCGGAATCTGGGAGGACCATCTCCCAAGGCTAAATACTCTCTAGTGACCGATAGTGAACCAGTACCGTGAGGGAAAGGTGAAAAGTACCCCGGAAGGGGAGTGAAAGAGAACTTGAAACCGTGTGCTTACAAGTAGTCAGAGCCCGTTAATGGGTGATGGCGTGCCTTTTGTAGAATGAACCGGCGAGTTACGATCTGATGCAAGGTTAAGCAGAAAATGTGGAGCCGTAGCGAAAGCGAGTCTGAATAGGGCGAATGAGTATTTGGTCGTAGACCCGAAACCAGGTGATCTACCCTTGGTCAGGTTGAAGTTCAGGTAACACTGAATGGAGGACCGAACCGACTTACGTTGAAAAGTGAGCGGATGAACTGAGGGTAGCGGAGAAATTCCAATCGAACTTGGAGATAGCTGGTTCTCTCCGAAATAGCTTTAGGGCTAGCCTCAAGTGATGATTATTGGAGGTAGAGCACTGTTTGGACGAGGGGCCCCTCTCGGGTTACCGAATTCAGACAAACTCCGAATGCCAAATAATTTAACTTGGGAGTCAGAACATGGGTGATAAGGTCCGTGTTCGAAAGGGAAACAGCCCAGACCACCAGCTAAGGTCCCAAAATATATGTTAAGTGGAAAAGGATGTGGCGTTGCCCAGACAACTAGGATGTTGGCTTAGAAGCAGCCATCATTTAAAGAGTGCGTAATAGCTCACTAGTCGAGTGACACTGCGCCGAAAATGTACCGGGGCTAAACATATTACCGAAGCTGTGGATTGTCCTTTAGGACAATGGTAGGAGAGCGTTCTAAGGGCGTTGAAGCATGATCGCAAGGACATGTGGAGCGCTTAGAAGTGAGAATGCCGGTGTGAGTAGCGAAAGACGGGTGAGAATCCCGTCCACCGATTGACTAAGGTTTCCAGAGGAAGGCTCGTCCGCTCTGGGTTAGTCGGGTCCTAAGCTGAGGCCGACAGGCGTAGGCGATGGATAACAGGTTGATATTCCTGTACCACCATGATTCGTTTTAAGCGATGGGGGGACGCAGTAGGATAGGCGAAGCGTGCTGTTGGAGTGCACGTCTAAGCAGTGAGACTGAGTGTTAGGCAAATCCGGCACTCATTAAGGTCAAGCTGTGATGGGGAGAAGAAACATGTTTTCTTCGAGTCGTTGATTTCACACTGCCAAGAAAAGCCTCTAGCTAGAAGATTGGTGCCCGTACCGCAAACCGACACAGGTAGTCAAGATGAGAATTCTAAGGTGAGCGAGCGAACTCTCGTTAAGGAACTCGGCAAAATGACCCCGTAACTTCGGGAGAAGGGGTGCTCTTTGAGGTTCACGCTTCGAAGAGCCGCAGTGAATAGGCCCAAGCGACTGTTTATCAAAAACACAGGTCTCTGCTAAACCGTAAGGTGACGTATAGGGGCTGACGCCTGCCCGGTGCTGGAAGGTTAAGAGGAGTGGTTAGCATTAGCGAAGCTACGAATCGAAGCCCCAGTAAACGGCGGCCGTAACTATAACGGTCCTAAGGTAGCGAAATTCCTTGTCGGGTAAGTTCCGACCCGCACGAAAGGCGTAACGATTTGGGCACTGTCTCAACGAGAGACTCGGTGAAATCATAGTACCGGTGAAGATGCCGGTTACCCGCGACAGGACGGAAAGACCCCGTGGAGCTTTACTGTAGCCTGATATTGAAATTCGGTACAGTTTGTACAGGATAGGTAGGAGCCTTAGAAGCGTGAGCGCTAGCTTACGTGGAGGCATTGGTGGGATACTACCCTAATTGTATTGGATTTCTAACCCGCAACTCTTATCGAGTTGGGAGACAGTGTCAGGCGGGCAGTTTGACTGGGGCGGTCGCCTCCTAAAGAGTAACGGAGGCGCTCAAAGGTTCCCTCAGAATGGTTGGAAATCATTCATAGAGTGTAAAGGCATAAGGGAGCTTGACTGCGAGACCTACAAGTCGAGCAGGGTCGAAAGACGGACTTAGTGATCCGGTGGTTCCGCATGGAAGGGCCATCGCTCAACGGATAAAAGCTACCCCGGGGATAACAGGCTTATCTCCCCCAAGAGTTCACATCGACGGGGAGGTTTGGCACCTCGATGTCGGCTCATCGCATCCTGGGGCTGTAGTCGGTCCCAAGGGTTGGGCTGTTCGCCCATTAAAGCGGTACGCGAGCTGGGTTCAGAACGTCGTGAGACAGTTCGGTCCCTATCCGTCGTGGGCGTAGGAAATTTGAGAGGAGCTGTCCTTAGTACGAGAGGACCGGGATGGACATACCTCTGGTGTACCAGTTGTCGTGCCAACGGCATAGCTGGGTAGCTATGTATGGACGGGATAAGTGCTGAAAGCATCTAAGCATGAAGCCCCCCTCAAGATGAGATTTCCCAACTTCGGTTATAAGATCCCTCAAAGATGATGAGGTTAATAGGTTCGAGGTGGAAGCGTAGCGATACGTGGAGCTGACGAATACTAATCGATCGAAGACTTAATCAATTTAGTTC